>JBFHGI010000535.1:0-2345 GCA_041583175.1 Pseudorhodobacter sp.
ACGGCCCAACGATCCAGCTTGCCGGACAGCGCGCGCTGGAAGGCGGCATGACGCTGGACAAGACGCTGGCGATGGTGACCGAATTCCGCAAGGGCGATGATACAACGCCGATCGTGATGATGGGCTATTACAACCCGATCTACAGCCGCGGGGTGGATCTATTTCTGTCACAGGCCAAAGCGGCAGGAATTGACGGGCTGATCATCGTGGACCTGCCCCCGGAGGAGGATGACGAGCTGTGCCTGCCCGCGCAGAAGGCGGGGCTCAATTTCATCCGTCTGGCAACCCCCACCACCGATGACAAACGCTTGCCCAAAGTGCTGCAAAACACGTCGGGCTTTGTCTATTACGTCTCGATCACCGGGATTACCGGTGCCGCAGCGCCGAAGGCCGCCGACGTGGCCCCCGAAGTCGCCCGGATCAAGGCCAAGACCGACCTGCCCGTCATCGTCGGCTTCGGCATCACAACGCCGGAATCGGCCGAGGCGATTGCAGGCATCGCGGATGGTTGCGTCGTCGGCTCCGCCATCGTGAAAGATATTGGCGAGGGCAAACCGGTCGCTGAAATACTGGACCGCGTTGCAGCCCTTGCCGCAGGGGCGCATCGCGGCTGAGCCGGTTTTGAATGCCGGGCAAATGGTGGGTGCAAACCCATCGCCCGCTGACAAACCATGCAATGAATGAACTGACGCGGCGCGCGCAAAGGCGTCCCGCAGAAACACAGGGCCACCATGACCGTGCTGATTGCCGGGATAGACCAAGACCAGCTACGCCACTTCGCCACCCGCGAAGCCACGCGCTATGCCACAAGCCGACCCAACACCCAACACAGCCTGAACATCGGCGAAGGCGCATTTCTGGCCAATGTGCCGATGCATTGGATGCGGGATTGGCCGATGCCGTTCCCCTTATTGGTGGAAAGCGCCAAGGGGGCGCGGATCACCGATATTGACGGCTATGAGCTGGATGATTTCTGTCTTGGCGACACCGGCAGCCTGTTCGGCCACTCCCCCGACCCCGTCGCCAAAGCTGTGGCGCGGCAGGCCAAGCGCGGCCTGACCTATATGTTGCCAAGCCCGGATGCGCTGGAGGCAGGGCGCCTGCTGACCAAACGCTTCGGCAATTTCCGCTGGCAAATCGCGACCACTGCCTCCGACGCCAATCGCTGCGCCATTCGCGTCGCCCGCGCGCTGACAGGTCGGCCCAAGATTCTGGTGTTCAACGGGTGCTACCATGGCACCGTGGACGATGTGATGGTCACGCTGGACGGCGATAAGACCGTGACGCGCGCTGGCATGGTCGGGCAGGTTGCGGACCCTGCGACCCATGCGGTTGTGGTGGAGTTCAATGACCTTCCCGCCTTGCAAGCGGCCCTTGCCGAGGGCGATGTCGCCGCTGTTCTGGCGGAACCCGTGATGACCAATTGCGCCATGGTCCTGCCGGACCCGAATTTCTGGCGCACCGTGCGCACGGCTTGCGATGCAGCAGGCACGCTGCTGATCATGGATGAAACCCATACCGTTTCCAGCGCACTTGGCGGCTGGGCGAATGAAAACGGGTTACGCGCGGATATTTTTGTCTTGGGCAAATCGGTTGCCGGAGGCGTGGCCTGTGCCGTCTGGGGCCTCGCCCCCGATCTGGCGCGCCGCTTCGTGGATTACGATGCCGACCGAGTGCCGGGCCATTCCGGCATGGGCACCACGCTTTCGGGCAATCCGCTGCAATTTGCCGCCCTGCGCGCCAATCTGGCCAAAGTGATGACCCGCAAATCCTATGCCCATATGGAGGAACTGGCGATCCGGCTGGAGAACGGCTTGTCAGCGGCCATCACCGCTGCGGGCGCACCTTGGCATGTGGTGCGGGTTGGCGCTCGGGTGGAGTTCATCTGCGCCCCCGGCCCGCTGCGCAATGGCGCCGAAGCGATGGAGGCGCATTGCCCTGCTGTCGAAAGGGCTGTGCATCTTGCGCTGGTCAACCGCGGCTGCCTGATTGCGCCGTTCCACAACATGATGCTGATCAGCCCTGCAACGAAAAAGCGGCAGGTCGACAGGTTGATCGGAGCCTTTTCCGAGGTTTTGAAAAGTTTGTTCGAATAGGGTCACGGTGGCAGGCGCAGGGGGGCGTTGCCCCCCTGACCCCCCAAGGTATTTGGACCAAGATGAAAGAAGGGCGGCTTGCGGCCCCCGTGCTAAGGATGGAAGCGATGAGCGTGAATGTCAGCCCTTCGGGATCGAGCGTAGCAGAGGCAGAAGCCTTTCTGGCCGCGCATCCGGAGATTGAAGCGATTGATCTGGTGCTGCACGATGCCAACGGTGTTGGGCGTGGCAAGATCATCCGGCGGCATG
>JBFHGI010000536.1:0-2324 GCA_041583175.1 Pseudorhodobacter sp.
CGTGCTCTGGGACAATAACGGCATCACGATCGACGGCAAAGTGTCGCTGTCGGATATCACCGACCAGAAGGCCCGTTTTGCCGCCTCTGGCTGGGATGTGTTTGAATGTGACGGGCATGACCCGGAAGATATCGACATTGCGATCAAGGCTGCCAAAGCGTCGCCCCGCCCTGCAATGATTTCTTGCAAGACGCATATCGCGCTTGGCTCCTCTGCGCAGGATACATCCAAGGGCCATGGAGCGCTGACCTCGCCCGAATTGATCGCCGAGACCCGCAAGGTTTACGGCTGGCCCTATGGTCCGTTTGAAATCCCGACCGAGATCAAGAAGGCTTGGGAAGCCATCGGCGCGCGTGGGCTTGACACGCGCAAGGCTTGGGAAACCCGCCTCGCGGCCCTGTCCGATGCCCGTAAGGGCGAATTCGCACGGATCTTCAAAACAGAGGCTCCGGCCAAGCTCGCTTCGGTGGTGCGCGCCTTGAAAAAGCAGGCTTCGGAAACCATGCCGAAACTGGCCACCCGTTCTGCGTCTGAAAAGGCGTTGGAAGTTATCAACCCGGTGATGAAGGAAACCATCGGCGGCTCTGCCGACCTGACCGGCTCCAACAATACCAAAACCGGCGATCTGGGCGTGTTCTCGGCCGAGGATCGCGCCGGACGCTATATCTATTACGGCATCCGTGAGCATGGCATGGCGGCCGCGATGAACGGCATGGCGCTGCATGGCGGTGTGCGCCCCTATTCCGGCACGTTCATGTGCTTCACCGATTATGCCCGCCCCTCTATGCGTTTGTCGGCGCTGATGGGTGTGCCGGTCGTCTATGTGATGACGCATGACAGCATCGGTCTGGGCGAGGATGGCCCGACCCACCAGCCGGTGGAACATCTCGCGATGAGCCGCGCCACCCCGAACACGCTGGTGCTGCGCCCGGCCGATCAGGTCGAAACCGCCGAGGCCTGGGAAGTGGCACTCAGCCAAACCAAGACCCCGTCTGTCATGGCCCTGTCCCGCCAAGGTGTGCCAGCGGTGCGGAAAAAGCACGTCAACCAGAACATGGTCGCCAAAGGTGCCTATGTGCTGGAAGAGGCCGAAGCCAAGCGTCAGGTCATCCTGATGGCAACGGGCACCGAAGTGGAAATTGCGGTCAAAGCGCGGGCACTGCTGGAAGCCGAAGGCATCGGTTGCCGCGTCGTGTCCATGCCTTGCATGGAACTGTTTGCCGAGCAGGACGAGGCTTATCGCCGCAAGATCCTGCCGCCCGGCCCTGTGCGTGTGGCAATTGAAGCCGGTGTGCGCACCGGTTGGGACCGCTGGCTCTTGGGCGAGCGCGGGCGTGAGCAGAAGGCCGCCTTCGTCGGGATGGAAGGGTTCGGAGCCTCGGCCCCTGCTGGTCGTCTTTACAAAGAGTTCGGCATTACAGCGGAAAATGCGGTCGCCAAGGCCAAGGCCCTGCTGGGACTTTAAGCGTTTTGATCTGCCCGCGCACACCACGCGCGGGCAGATTTTCGCACGGTTCAGGCAATAAATCGCTGTGTTCACAAGCTGTTCAACGGTATTTCTGCCCCGTTGTGTTAGGGTCGGTATAGAACCAGAGCAACACAGGACTTTGCCTCATGCGCCTTGCCTACATCGCCTCCGCAGCTGTTTCACTGGCTGTCATGCCACAAATCTCCGCCGCCGAGATCATCAAGAAACTAAGCCCGCATCCGGTTTCCGTTACGATTGACCGACTTCAAGCAGCCGTCGAAACTGCCGGTGCCACCGTGTTTGCGCGTGTCGATCATGCCAAGGGGGCAGCCTCTATTAATACCGAACTGCGCCCTACCGAAATGCTGATGTTTGGCAACCCCGCTCTCGGCACCCCGCCCATGCTGGACGCCCAAACCGCAGGCCTTGATCTGCCCTTGCGGGTGCTGGCGTTTGAAGATGCAGCAGGCCAAGTGCATCTTGTCTACCACAGCCCGGACACGCTTGCGACCAATCACGGCCTTCCAGCAAAGGCCGACTATCTGACAAAAATGGCCGGAGCGGTGGACAAGCTGACAAATGCCGCAATTGCGGCTGAATAGGCCACGCGCGTCCTAGCGATCAGGCCGCTGCGCAAAGCGGCCCGATCCTTGGACGTAAAGAACAAGGCAGCCACCTGCGATGGCCCAGTTTTTCACAAAAATTGTCATTTGCCATGGATCATCCGGCAAGAAATGAAACAGGCTGGTCAGCCCGCAATACCCCGCCAGTAAAAACGCGATGGGCCGGACATAAAGACCGAAAACGAGTGCCGCCCCTGCCCCAAGGTTGAACGCCAACGCGGGCCAAACCAACC
>JBFHGI010000537.1:0-2323 GCA_041583175.1 Pseudorhodobacter sp.
ACATGAAACATCTTTTACTTGTCGCTTTGCTTGCCCTGCCCGGACTCGCCATGGCGGAGGGCTTTGCCCCCATCGCCAAGAAGCAAGAGTTCGTCAACCTGATTTCCGGCAAGGCGCTGACCCGTTTCGGCATTACGCTGAACGTGTCGCCCGGTGGCGCGATCAACGGCAGCGCCTTTGGCACGCCTGTGACGGGCAGTTGGCGCTGGCAAGGCGGGCTGTTCTGCCGCGATCTGGCCTATGGCAAGAAGGACCTCGGGGCGAATTGCCAGCTGGTCGAGAAAAAGGGGAACACGCTGCGCTTCACCTCGGATGCGGGCAAAGGCGATTTCGCGGACTTGCGGCTCAAGTAACGAAACGGCGATAGGCTTCGCTGAGTTCCAGAAAGCCGCGTGCCGCCAGCGCCGCAGGCCCTTGGTAACGCTCTGGCAGGGCAGGCGAAATGGCGAAGTCATCACCACCCTGCGCCGCCGCCAAACGCTTGGCATCCTCGGCATGGTCCCATGTGCCAGCGGCCACCGAGGCGCGGTCACGGCCCAGATAATCCCCCGCCAGCTTGTAATGCCGCAACAGCCCCGTCACATCGGCCACGCGCACACCGGACGCGCAATGCGGATGCACCATCAGTTGCACCCCCCGCTGGTTTCGCACCAGCGAGTGTTTGGACAAAAAGCAGGATTCGCCGAACACCTCGCGCCGCAAGCCGCCGCGTTTCAAGGCTACAGCACCTTCGTTCTGGTCCAGAAACCAGCTAAAGCCGATCTGCATGCGGTCGTGATAGGGCAGCGACTCTACCTGACCCAGGCTGTACTGGTCGGCCTTGGCAATCACATCCTCATAGGTCCAACCCTTCGTCTCGCCATAGGGTTGGGGGGCGTAGAGGTCCAGCATCTGCGTCACCATCGCAGTAAAGCCGCCTGCCTCCAGATAGCCCAGCAAGCGTGGCAAGGGGGCCGCCAGCGGCGTCTCGAACATCTCGTCCGCGTCCAGAAACAGCACCCAGCCGCCTTGCAAGACCTGCCGCGCCGCGCAAACCCGCAACAACACCTCATAGGTTTTTGCGGGCAAGGTGTTGCGGATAACGGTGACATTGGAAAAGCGCTGTGCAATCTCTACCGTGTCGTCAGAAGAGCCATTGTCCACAAGGACAAAATGGCGAACGCCAAGGGCTTGGTGATGCTCCAGAAACGCCCTAAGAAAATAGCCTGCATCCTTGACCAGCGCGACAACGCCGACCTCACCGGTCGCAAGTTCAATCTTTGCGGGGCCGTGGAGGACGGTATTGCCCGAGATGACAGCCCGTCGCGCGGCCCAATCCTGCGCGCGCCGCTTCACCCCTGCCCAAATCCGACCGATCACATCGTTTCCTACTCGCCAAACCAAAAGCAGGAAACAACCGCGCCCGCCAATTGGCAAGCCCTGCCAACGACCCACCGCGCGGAAATCCGGACTGAGCCTGCGCAGGTTACCATGCGGCGCGGGCCTGCATCGCGACTGGCCCGCCCGTTGCGGCTGTCCACAGCGCCATCGCGCCGTTTTCGTCTTCTGCATTCAGCGTGAAGTCATGCGTGTCGAAAATCGGCGCGACACTGCGGAAGGAAAACTGCGCCGGCACCTTGCCGCGCAGATCCGCCGCGTATTGGGCCAGCAGGGTTGCTTGCATCGGGCCATGCACGATCAGCCCCGGATAGCCTTCCTCGCCCGTCACATAGGGCGCATCGTAATGGATGCGGTGGCCGTTGAACGTCAGCGCCGAATAGCGGAACAAAAACGCAGGCGTCGCCGCAATCGCTCGGCTATATGCGCCGATGCTGGCGGTCTCCGGTGCCTTTCTGGGCGGCGCGCTGACTTCGCGGTAAACGATATCCTGACGTTCTGTAACGGCTTTGCGGCCCCCACTTTCGACGTGATGCGTGACGGTGACAAAGCAAAGCGCGCCGGTACTGCCCTGTTTGAGCGTGACATCCTCGATCACCGAGCGCCGTGTGACAACCTCTCCGATACGAAGCGGGCTGTGGAAATCGAACGCGCCTCCGGCCCACATCCGGCGGGGCAGGGGCACCGGCGGCAGGAAGCCACCACGGGCGGGGTGGCCATCCGGCCCCAGCTCAGCCGTGGGAACAGCAGGCTGGCCCAGACACAGATGGATCAACAGCGGCGCATCGGCCCCTTCGTCCAGCGCAGAGGTCCGGTCAAACGTGGCGTTGAAGCGCTGCACCAGCGCAGAGGTCAAAAGCTCCGACTGTGTTTCTTCGCGGCCCATCCAGCCGCGTAGGCGATCGAGGTCGATCGTCATGGCTCACCCCCTTTGTTTGCCAAGCAC
>JBFHGI010000538.1:0-2314 GCA_041583175.1 Pseudorhodobacter sp.
CTTATTGCAGATCTGCAAACTGGCTTGGCGGCCGTCTGACAGGCGGGCGGGCCATTTGGCCTGCCGCTTACGGAAATTGTACGAATCAACAGTTCGTAGCTGAGTTGGGCGACGGCGTGTGAAGGCCCGGCTGTGATCTCGCGCGACAGTGCGTTCTGTACGATTCTGGACGGCCATGGGGTCCAACTGTCCGTCAGGCGCAGAAACCGTTTTACGCTGTCCGGCGCGCGCATATTGCCTGGCCTGGCCCGAGTATTCAGAGCGGGTCTGGAAGACTGGCATTCATGTTCCGCCCTGATTTATCCCCTAAATGCTGCTGGAAGTGCTAAGATGGGTCGGGGCGCTCACTGATGCGGAATGTCGTCTTTGCTTGCCCAAGCAGAGGCTTTGGTTTGCTATTTGGGCCTCGTGACCCTAAGTCGTCACCAAAGGCCCCAAGGGTGGGGCCAGAACCCATGGGGGACGTGCCATGAATATCCATGCACCCGAGGTGGACGCAAGCCCGAGCCGGGAAGAGGCGGAGGCGGCTCTTGCTGTTCTGCGGGCCTGGGCGGCGAATGCCCCGGCGGCGGATATTGCCAGGCTGGCGCCAGATACGCCCGCGCTGTTGGGCGATGGATATCCGAAGTTCTCAACGGTTTATCCCGCAGAATTTCAGGTCGATGCGGCCTATAAAGCCGGTTTGCCGGATTTGCAGAATGGTCCCGCAAGCCTGATCAAAGGAGAGCGCACGCTGATCCAGCACGTCGGCATCTCCAATTTCCGCCTTCCGATCCAGTATCATACCCGTGACGGCGCGGATGTGGTGCTGGAGACATCGGTGACCGGCACAGTCAGCCTTGAGGCGGAAAAGAAGGGCATCAACATGAGCCGCATCATGCGGTCGTTCTATGCCTATGCCGAGAAATCTTTCAGCTACAAAGTGATCGAGCGCGCCTTGGAGGATTACAAGCGCGATCTTGATAGTTTCGATGCCCGTATCCAGATGCGGTTTTCCTTTCCGATGAAGATCGAGAGCCTGCGTTCCGGTCTTTCGGGCTGGCAATATTACGATATTGCGCTGGAACTGGTCGATGTGGGCGGGAAGCGTAAAACCGTCATGCATCTGGACTACGTCTATTCCAGCACCTGCCCTTGCTCTTTGGAGCTGTCGGAACATGCGCGGCGCGCCCGCGGGCAGCTTGCCACGCCGCATAGCCAACGCTCCGTCGCTCGGATTTCGGTGGAACTGGTGGGTGATAAATGCCTGTGGTTCGAAGATCTGATCGATCTTGCCCGCGCGGCTGTGCCCACTGAAACGCAGGTGATGGTGAAGCGCGAGGATGAGCAGGCCTTTGCGGAACTGAATGCCGCGCATCCGATTTTCGTAGAAGATGCCGCCCGCAGTTTCTGCGCCCAATTGCAGGCCGACCCGAGGGTGGGCGACTTCCGCATCGTCGCCAGCCATCAGGAAAGCCTGCACAGCCATGACGCCGTCAGCGTGCTGACCATCGGGGAAACTTTCGCCGCAGATAGCCTTGACCCCAAGCTGTTCACGACGCTGTTTCATGTAGGCTGATTTCGAGCGATACGGGCTGGATTGACGTTTCTGCCAAGCAGGATTATCGCTGGCGCCATAATGATCGACATACGCCCCGTTGCCTATGTGATCGGGCGGATCCTGATCGTGCTCGCCATTCTGATGATGGCGCCAAGCGTGGTAGATTCAAGTAACGGGCTGCCCAACGGTCTACGTTTCCTGGAAGCGGCGCTTGCCACCGGTTTTGTCGGTCTTTGCATGGTTTTGACAACCCGCAACGCCTTGCGCGGCAACCTTTCCGTCAAACAGGCCTATTTGTTGACAACAGGGATTTGGGTGTTCCTGCCGCTCTTTGCGGCATTGCCCTTTTATCTGGGGGAACCGCATCTGCAATTCTCGGATGCCTATTTCGAAGCGGTATCGGGGATTACCACCACGGGGGCTACGGTCATTTACGGGTTGGATGACCTGCCAGTGGGTATGAATCTGTGGCGCGGGATGCTGAACTGGCTGGGCGGCTTGGGCATTGCCTTCATCGCGATGATCTTTTTGCCTGTGATGCGGGTCGGCGGGATGCAGTTTTTCCGCACCGAAGGGTTCGAGACCTTTGGCAAGGAACTGCCCCGTGCCAGAGATCTCGCCTATCAACTGGCGCGGGTTTATTTTCTGCTGACAGTGGCCTGCATCGTTTGCTACGGCCTGATTGGCATGTCGGCACTGGACGCGATCGTCAATGGCGCGGCGACGATTGCAACGGGCGGCTTCTCTCCGTCAGATGTGTCTTTTCAGAAATAC
>JBFHGI010000539.1:0-2308 GCA_041583175.1 Pseudorhodobacter sp.
TGAACTCTGGCGCGCGGATCATTGTGATTGATGAACGCCCTGCCGAACCGCTGCACACCGAACTCTTCTATGAAGGCGGCGTGCGCGAATATGTCAAATACCTTGACCGGTCGAAAACTTCGATCATGCCGGAGCCGATTTATATTATCGGTGAAAAGGCAGGGATCGTGGTGGAAATCGCGATGTGGTGGAATGACAGCTATCATGAGAACGTGCTGCCCTTCACCAACAACATCCCGCAGCGCGATGGCGGCACCCACCTTGCGGGCCTGCGAGGCGCGCTGACCCGCACCATCAACAACTACGCGCAAACCACCGGTATCGCGAAAAAGGAAAAAGTCGATTTCACAGGCGATGACGCGCGCGAAGGGCTGACCTGCGTGCTGTCCGTCAAAGTTCCAGACCCGAAGTTTTCAAGCCAGACCAAAGACAAGTTGGTTTCATCAGAGGTCCGCGCCGCAGTCGAGGGCTTGGTGAACGAAAAGCTGGCGGAGTGGTTCGAGGAAAACCCTGCCAATGCCAAGATCATCGTCGGCAAGATCATCGAGGCCGCTTTGGCACGCGAAGCTGCGCGCAAGGCCCGCGATCTGACCCGTCGTAAATCGCCTTTGGATATCTCTAACCTGCCTGGCAAACTCGCCGATTGTCAGGAAAAGGACGCTTCCAAAGCAGAACTTTTCCTCGTCGAAGGCGACTCCGCTGGCGGTTCTGCCAAACAGGGCCGCAGCCGCCAAAACCAAGCTGTCTTGCCGTTGAAAGGCAAGATCCTGAACGTCGAGCGTGCGCGGTTTGACCGGATGCTCGGCTCTCAGGAAATCGGCACGCTGATCACCGCGATGGGTACGGGCATCGGGCGGGACGAGTTCAACCTCGCCAAGCTGCGCTACCACAAGATTGTCATCATGACTGACGCTGACGTCGATGGCGCGCATATCCGCACGCTTTTGCTGACCTTCTTCTTCCGGCAAATGCCGCAATTGATCGAGGCAGGCCATCTTTATATCGCGCAACCGCCGCTTTACAAAGTAGCGCGCGGCAAGTCCGAAGTTTACCTGAAAGATCAAGCGTCGCTGGATGATTATCTGATCGAGCAAGGCATTGATGGCGCAGTCCTCCGCATGTCCTCGGGAGAGGAGATCGCAGGCAGCGACTTGATCCGCGTGATCGAGGGCGCCCGCCAGTTCCGCAGGATTTTGGAGGCTTTCCCAACACATTACCCGCGCAATATCCTCGAACAAGCCGCACTCGCCGGTGCTTTTGACGTGGGCCAGGCCGATGCGGATTTGCAAGCCGTGGCCGATAAAGTGGCGGAGCGCCTGGATGCAGTGGCAACGGAATATGAGCGAGGATGGACCGGCCGCATCACACAAGACCATGGCATCCGCCTTGCCCGCGTGCTGCGCGGGGTGGAGGAAATTCGTACGCTTGATGGTGCAGTTCTGCGCTCGGGCGAGGCGCGGCGCCTCTCGCAAGTCTCGGCCCCCCACCGCGATGTCTATTCGGGGAACGAAAGCAACTTGGTCCGCAAGGATCGGAACACTCTAATCAACGGCCCGATTGACCTGCTAAAGGCCATTCTGGCTGAGGGTGAAAAGGGCCTATCCCTGCAACGCTACAAGGGCTTGGGTGAGATGAACCCCGAGCAACTATGGGAAACGACACTGGACCCCGAGGCGCGCACCTTGTTGCAGGTACGGGTCGAAGATCTGGCCGATGCCGACGACATCTTTACAAAGTTGATGGGCGATGTTGTTGAACCGCGCCGCGAGTTCATCCAGCAAAACGCTCTAAGCGTTGAACATCTCGATTTCTAAGCCTTTTCCACCTCGGGATCGCCTAACTGCGGCGCGCATACCATTCTTGCGCGCCGCCATACTTTCAGCAGTCGGCTTGCTTCAGAAGCCTGCTGCGTGACCATCTTTTCGGGGATCGCTTCCGGCGACATACCCACCATTCACCCGCTGGACCAATTGAGCGCCGCCAAAGCCAAAGGCGTTGTGTGGGGTTTCAAAATTCGCATTGTGCCCGAGTTTTTTGAGACCTTCGACAATCGCAGGGTCGAACCCGGCTTCGATCGCCACGTCTAGTCCGGCAATCACCCGCCAGCGGGGTGCATCGGCGGCGGTCTGGGGGTCTTGCCCCCAAACCTGCGTCCGCAACAACATTTGCAAATGGCCCTGCGCCTGAATTGGCCCACCCATCAGGCCAAAAGCCATATGCGGGGAACCGTCCTTCATCATCATACCCGGAATGATGGTATGGAATGGTCGCTTGCCCGGTCCGACCTGATTGGGATGCCCCTCTTTAA
>JBFHGI010000540.1:0-2306 GCA_041583175.1 Pseudorhodobacter sp.
GTATCGGGACGGCGCCTTGATACAAATACCACGTCCGGAACGTTATGCGATCCACAAGCTGATCGTTTCAGAGCGACGTCGAATAGGTGATGACGGCCTGAAAGCTCGCAAAGATCGGGCGCAAGCTGGATTTCTCATAAATGTGCTAAGCGAAGAAGACCCCTACGCCCTAAACGAGGCCTATCAAACGGCAATTTCAAAGGGAGCGGCATGGCGCGAAGCGATCGAACGCGCCTTAAGCAAACTTCCAGAGACCGCAGGAAAACTTCAAGCCCTTCCCTGAGAGACACCATGGGTTCGCGGAGTGATTTACATAAAGTCACACACTTGCCAGAATGCCATTTACCATCGATAAGGGACGAATAAGATCGGCCCGCTTTGCTACAAAATCATGCTCAATACAGTGCTACAAAAACACTCGTAACCCATTGATTTCATTAATACAGTCGAGAGTTCAATCCTCTCTCACAGCACCATCTATCCCGTTGATTTTAGACATGATCTTGATTTATCAGGAGTTGCGTCGCCTCGACTAGTGCATAGAGGTGGTGCAGATGCGGTATGCAATGCCAAGCCCGGGACGGATAAAATCGACCCATTATCTGGGGTTCCACGTCCCCGAAGATGTCGCGCAGTAAGCCAAGGAGACAAGTGCGGCTGTCCCTGTCGGCAGCACCGCAGGTCACGCCGTAGCTGGAACCGTTGTTCAAATCCTCAAATCAGACCAACTGCGCTGACGTCAGGCATTTTGCAGTTGCGCAAAAGAGCGACTGTCCCGAACCTTCGGTTTCCCGCGGTCAGTTCTCTCCAATCTGGCTGCGATCCATAGAATCTTCCGTCCGCGATATTGCATCGCATCCTTACAAGAAGCTCTGCGGATCAATGTCCACCGCCAGCCGCACATTATTGGGGAGTCGCACCTGCGAAATCCAGTCGGAGATCGCCGCCTGAATTGCTGCCCCTTTCTCGGCCTTGACCAGCAACCGTACCCGATGGCGCCCCCGAACCCGCGCGATCGGGGCGGGTGCTGGGCCGAACACCTGCGCGCCAATTTTGCGCAGTGGCCCATCCCGACGCGCCAGTTCCGCGCCGAGGTCAAACACCGGCCCCACCTCTGGCCCCGACAGGATAATCCCCGCCATCCGCCCGAAAGGTGACACGCCTGCCTGCCGTCGCTCGTCGGCTTCGGCCTGCCAGAACGCTTCCTCATCGCCGCCCAGAATCGCGCGGATCACCGGATGCTCGGGCTGGAAGGTCTGCATCATCGCGACGCCGGGTTTATCGGCACGCCCTGCCCGCCCCGCCACCTGCCGCATCAGCTGGAATGTACGCTCTGCCGCCCGCAGGTCTGACCCTGTTAGCCCCAGATCGGCATCAATCACGCCGACCAGCGTCAGCAGCGGAAAGTTATGCCCCTTAGCCACGATCTGCGTACCGATGATGATATCCGCGCCGCCCGCCGCAATCACCTCGATCTGCTCTTTCAACGCGCGGGCCGAGCCGAACAAATCCGACGACAGCACCGCCACGCGGGCCTCGGGGAACAGCGCCACCACCTCTTCGGCCAGCCGTTCCACCCCCGGCCCGACAGGGGCCATTTTGCCTGCCACGCCGCAGCTTGGGCAAACCTCTGGCATCGGTTTCGTCGCCCCACATTGATGGCACATCAGCCGGTTCAAGAACCGGTGCTCCACCATCCGCGCGTCACAATCATCGCATCCCACCTGCTCACCACAAGCGCGGCACAGCGTCACCGGCGCATAGCCCCGCCGGTTCAGGAAAATCAACGACTGCTCACCCGCCGCCACCCGCGACTTGACTGCTTTTTCCAAGGTTGGCGAAATCCAGCGGCTGCTGGGCAGCTTTTCAGCGCGCATATCAATCGCGCGCATGTCCGGCATTTCTGCCACGCCAAACCGCGCGCCCAGATCAAGCCGCCCATATTTGCCCGAGGCGGCATTGACCCAGCTTTCCAGCGAGGGCGTGGCCGAGGCCAGCACGATGGCAGAGCCACAGATCGCCGCCCGCAGCACCGCCATATCGCGGGCGTTGTACAGCACGCCTTCCTCTTGCTTGTAGGAAGTGTCGTGTTCCTCATCCACAACGATCAGGCCCAGATCCTGAAACGGCAAGAACAGCGCCGACCGTGCGCCCGCCACAAATTGCGCGCCGCCATTGGCTGCCATGCGCCACAAACGGCGGCGTTCGGTCATCGTCACGCCGGAATGCCATTCCGCTGGCCGCGCGCCAAAACGGGTTTCCACGCGGTTGATAAATTCCGACGTCAGCGCGATTTCAGGCAGCAA
>JBFHGI010000541.1:0-2293 GCA_041583175.1 Pseudorhodobacter sp.
ATCCCCACCACCGCCAGGCTGCGCGCGATGTCCAGCCCGATGATCCGCCCCGCTTGGGTGTTTTCGCTCGTCACGTCCTGCATGCCTTCTCCGGTTCCGTCACTGTGGCATAGCCGAGTGCCACGCAAAAGCCGATGCGAAAACGCAAGCGCCGGATCACGTTTCCGACCGCGCTTGCCATTTCGATGCCCTCGCGCAAATGTGGCCGCGCGCAACCCTGCGCAGCACTCTGCCCGGAAAAGAGCCCGCCCCATGCCTCACGTCACGCCTTTCGGCACGCTGCCAGATGGTCGCATCGTCGATCAGATCACCTTGCAGGGGGGCGGGCTGACAGCGCAACTCTTGACCTATGGCGCAACATTGCGCGACTTGCGCCTTGCGGGGCACGACCCCGCGCTGGTGCTCGGGTTTGAAGATTTCGCGCCTTACCGCGACATCCCCGGATATTTCGGTGTGACTGTGGGCCGCTGCGCCAACCGCATCGCAGGCGGGGCGTTTACGCTGGATGGCACGCGCTATCAACTGGATCAAAACGACGGCTCCAACCACTTGCACGGCGGGGCAGGGGGCATCTCTACGCAGCTTTGGCAGATCGCATCGCTCAGCGATACCAGCGCCACCCTGACCCTGACCTCTCCGTCGGGCGATATGGGCTACCCCGGCGCCCTGCATGTGTCGTTGACCCTGTCGCTTCTGGACGGTGGCGTGCTGGACCTTGTGATGACAGGGCAAGCCGATGCGCCGACCCTGTGCAACCTTGCCCATCACAGCTACTTCACACTGGGCGGCGACGATATCCTCTCCCACAGCTTGCAGATTGAGGCCGCGCATTATTTGCCAGTCAATACCGCCCTGATCCCTACAGGAGAGATTGCCCGAACCTCTGGCACCACCTTTGATTTTCGCACCCCCCGCCTGCTGCAAGAGGCGCTGCGCAGCGTGGCGCTGGATCATAATTTTTGCCTTTCGGGCGAACGCACAGCCCTTCGTCGCGTCGCGCAGCTTTCTACCGATGAGATGACGATGGAACTGGCGACGACCGAGCCCGGATTGCAAATCTATGATGCGGCCCGTCTTTCTGTGCCTGCCCCCGGCTTGAACGGCCCGCTTGGCCCCTATGCGGGCATCGCGATGGAGCCGCAGCTTTGGCCCGATGCAATTCACCATCCCGATTGGGCGCAACCCGTTCTGCGGCCGGGCGACACCTATCGCCAGCACAGCCAATTCACCTTCACCCGCAAATCGCCCAACGGCGCGGGCACCAAGACGCAAGGACAAGGCGCATGAAGTTTTCGGCCAACCTCGGCTTTCTCTGGGCCGATCTGCCCTTGCCCGATGCGATCCGCGCCGCCCATGCTGCCGGTTTTGACGCGGTGGAATGTCATTGGCCCTATGAATATCACGCCGCCGACGTCGCCCTCGCCCTGCGCGAGACGGGCTTGCAGATGCTTGGCCTCAACACCCTACGCGGCAAAGCGGGTGAAAATGGTTTGGCGGCATTGCCCGGCCGGCAGGTCGAGGCGCGCGCAGCGATCGACCAGTCTATCGCCTATGCCCGCGCTATTTCTACGCCCAACATCCACGTCATGGCAGGGTTTGCGGAAGGCCAGGAGGCCGCCAGAACCTTTGCCGAAAACCTGCACTATGCCTGCACCGAGGCCGCCCCCTTCGGGATCACCATCCTCATAGAGCCGCTGAACCGCTATGACGCGCCGGGCTATTTTCTGACCACAACAGATCAGGCGCAGGAGATCATCGCCGCCAGCGGCCAGCCCAATCTGAAACTGATGTTCGATTGCTACCATGTGCAGTTGATGCAAGGGGATCTGACGCATCGGCTGACCGCGCTTTTGCCGATCATCGGCCATATCCAGTTCGCCTCGGTCCCCGACCGCGCGGCACCCGATGCAGGCGAGGTGAATTATGCCCATATTTTCCAGCATATCCATGCGCTTGGCTACACCGCGCCCTTGGGGGCGGAATACAAGCCAGGGCCGGATACAGACGCTGGTCTGGGCTGGATGAAACGCTTACGGCAATAGATCTTCAAAGGCGGCGGTGCTTTTGGTCATCTTGGCCTGCACCGCTTTCATCAAATCCTCGGCCCGCAGCATTCCGGCATTCCAGGTGGCGATCTGGTTCAAACCTTCGGGCACCGAATGATCCCGCGCAAAGGTGACGGCTTGCTTGATGCCCGCAATCGCCAGCGGAGATTTGGCAGCAATCTCCGCCGCCATTGCCAAGGCCGCCGCAACTGTGGCGGCACCATCGCTATGCACCGCATTGACCACAC
>JBFHGI010000542.1:0-2291 GCA_041583175.1 Pseudorhodobacter sp.
GAGACATTCCCCCGAAAAGCATTGACCATCAAGAGCCGATCTTGATGCAAGATCAGCGCGCGTACGGCCAAGCGGGGGGAACGGGGTTTCATAGAGCCAAGCTGAACCGAGCGCACGGCTTTGTCCAGTATCAACCTTTCCAAAGCCATGCGAAGGGCTTAGCTATAGCGAGATGAAAAACCTCTTGTTTGCCCTTGCCCTCCCGTTCTTGCCGCTGCCCGCCGCGGCGGCACCGGATTGTGTTGTGTTGTTGCACGGCTTGGCACGAGGCGAAAACTCGCTTCTGGCGATGGAAGCGTCGCTGTCAGCGCAAGGGTTTACGGTTATAAATCAAGGCTATCCGTCCACCGAAGCACCGATTGGCACTTTGGTCGAAGAGAATGTGATTCCGGCTGTCGCAGCTTGCCAGAAAGCGCGGGTGCATTTTGTGACGCATTCGATGGGGGGCATTCTGACGCGGGCCTATCTTGCACGTTACCGGCCCGAAGAGATGGGGCGCGTGGTGATGCTCGCCCCTCCGAACCACGGCTCGGAACTGGTGGATGTGCTGGCAGATCTGACGCTGTTCCAATGGATCAACGGGCCTGCGGGTGCGCAGTTGGGAACCGCCCCTGCGGCTCTGCCGAACCAACTCCCTGCGCCGGATTACCCGCTGGGCATTATCGCGGGCAACCGCAGCCTGAACCCTGCGGCCTCGGCGTTGATCGAGGGGCCCGATGATGGCAAGGTGTCCGTTGAAAGCACCAAGCTGGACGGCATGACTGCCCATATCACCCTGCCCGTGACGCATACGTTCATGATGTTGAACCCGCAGGTCATTGCGCAAACGGCGCTGTTCCTGCGGCAGGGCCGGTTTGATGCGGATCTGCCGCTGGTCGAAGCGATCGACATCAGCCTTGGCACCGCGCAAGTACCATCTCTGCCCTGATTGCGCGGGGTCATGATTTGCGCCCGCCAAAACTCGCCAGACCGACTCCGCCGAGCACGAGAAGGGAGGCGATGACAAAGCGTAGGCCCAAAGGCTCTGCCAGCCAGAAAGCCCCCGCTGCGGCGGCAAGAACAGGGACCGAGAGTTGTGCCACCCCTGCCCGCGCGGCACCGAGTTGCGGGACGGCCCAATACCAAAGCGCGTAGCCAAGGCCGGAGGTGATCGCGCCCGACGCGACAGCCAGTGCCACGCCCTGCCCGCCCCAATTCGCAGGCTCAAGCCGCCACAAGACGGCCAGCACCGCGACCGGCACTGCAAGACAGAAATTGGCGGCCGTTGCGGCCAGAGGATCCCGAGCAGAGCGGCCAGCCAGAGAATAGAACCCCCATCCGACGCCCGCTGCCGCCATCAAACCCATCGGCCAAAACGCCACTGCGTCGCCCCCCGGCGCCACCAACACCACCAGCCCGCCAAAGGCGAGTGCGGCCCCCAACCAGCGCGGCAATGGCACGGCTTCTCTCGCCAGCACGGCACCACCGAACATCGTGATCTGGACCATTCCGAACAGGATCAAGGCACCAATCCCCGCCGCCAGATCGACATAGGCCAGCGAGAAGCCGAAAAGATAGACCAGAAGGCCCAGCACGCCGGTCGCACGCCCGTGCCAACCCGGCCAATATGCCCCACGCCGCAACACCACCAATCCCGCCAGTGTCACCGCCCCTGCCAAAAGCCGCAAAAACGCGAAATCCACCGGGTCCATGCCCGCTTGAGCGACACCCATCCGGTTCAGGACCGAATTCCCCGCAAACGCCAGCATCGCCAGCGCTGACAGCCAGAACAAACGCATTTCATCTCCCTGAACCGGTTGCAAAAGACGGGAGCATCTCCCCCGGCTTTTGCATTGCCTTGGTATGTTGAACAATCACCGTGCCACGGCAAACGCAAATCAAAAACAGCTGAGAACAGAAAAAGGGCGCCCCGCGAGGCGCCCTTTCCCAAAGTCCCGATAGTGGGGCTGATGATTACATCATGCCGCCCATACCGCCCATGCCGCCCATATCCGGCATGCCGCCACCAGCGCCAGCGCCGTCTTTGGATGGCTTGTCTGCGATCATCGCCTCAGTCGTGATCAGCAAAGATGCAACCGAAGCCGCGTCTTGCAGGGCTGTACGCACAACCTTGGCAGGATCGATAACGCCGAACTTGAACATGTCGCCATCTTCGTCGGTCTGGTCGTTATAGCCGAACTTCGGATCGGTGGACTCGAGCACTTTGCCAGCAACAACCGAACCGTCAACACCAGCGTTCTGAGCGATCTGGCGCAGCGGAGCTTCCAGAGCCTTGCGAACGATGTTGATGC
>JBFHGI010000543.1:0-2259 GCA_041583175.1 Pseudorhodobacter sp.
CTCGGGCCAGGCCAGGCAATATGCGCGCGCCGGACAGCGTAAAACGGTTTCTGCGCCTGACGGACAGTTGCAATCCATGGCCGTCCAGAATGGTAGAGAACGCATTGTCGCACGACACATCACAGCTGGGCTTTCACCCGGCGTCGCCCAATTTAGCTACGAACAGTCGATTCGTGCAATTTGCGTAAGCGGCAGGCCAAATGGCCCGCCCACCTGTCAGACGGCCGCCAAGCCAGTTTGCAGATCTGCAATAAGATCGCCTGCGTCTTCCAAGCCCACAGACAAGCGGATCAGGCCAGGTGTAATGCCCAGACTGATCTTTTGATCCTCGGGCAGGCGTTGATGCGTTGTCGTCGCGGGATGCGTTGCAATCGTCTTGGCATCGCCCAGATTGTTGGAAATCTTGATGATCTCCAAAGCATTCATAAAGCGGAACGCAGCATCCTTGCCGCCCTTGATGTCAAAAGCCAGCATTGTCCCGCCCGACCCCAACTGCCGCGCCGCCAGATCGGCCTGCGGGTGGCTGTAAAGGCCAGGGTAGATCACACGGGAAAGACGCGCATCACCTTCCAATGCCGCAGAAATCTTGGCCGCACCATCGGCCATCGCCCGACAGCGCAGGTCCAGCGTCGCCATCCCGTTGAGCATGATCCAAGCGGTAAACGGGCTCATGGAGCCGCCGGTGTGCTTCATATATGGCTCTACCACCTTGCGGATAAACTCCTTGGTGCCGCAGATCACGCCCCCCAAGGCACGCCCCTGCCCGTCCACATGCTTGGTCGTCGAATAGACGACAACATCCGCGCCCTGTGCTACGGCTTTGGAAAAGATCGGCGTGGCAAAGACGTTATCCACGACCACCAAAGCGCCGACCTTGTGGGCAATCGCCGATACCGCTTCGATATCAATCAGTTCCAGCGTGGGATTCGACATAGACTCGAAGAACACCGCCTTGGTCCCCGGCACACATGCCTTTTCCCAAGCCGCCAGATCCGGCCCATCGACAAAGGTAACCTTGACGCCATAGCGCGTCAGCACCTCTTCCAATATGTAAAGGCAGGAACCGAACAGCGCGCGGCTGGAAACCACATGGTCCCCCGCCCGCAGCATCGAGGTCAGCGCACCGGAAACCGCCGCCATGCCGCTTGCAGTCGCAAAGGCATCCTCGGTGCCCTCAATCGCCGCGATCCGCTCTTCAAACATGCGCACGGTCGGGTTGCCGTAGCGGGCATAGATGAATTCATCATCGCCGGACTGGATAAACCGCGCTTCGGCCTGTTCGGCGCTGTCATAGGCAAAACCCTGGGTCAGAAAAATCGCTTCGGCCATCTCGCCATACTGGCTGCGGCGGCTGCCTTCATGAACCAGTTGCGTGCGTGTTTTCCAGTCTTTCGTCATGGCTCGGCCCTCTGCTGCCCAATGCAGCCCATTAAAAAAACCCGGCTACCCAAAGGTGCCGGGCCAATCCCGATCCCTCTTTAGCGGTTTATTTAACGTGGCCCGCAATCCGGTAACAAAGCGCCACAAGGTCCAAATACGCCCCAACAGGCAAAACGTCAACGCCCCTTGCTGCGCTACCGCTCCTCCGGCTCCGGTGTCAGCCAGAACACGGTGCGGAAGACGGCCGTCAGGAAAACATGATGCACAATCGGCAGGAACGCATAATACACCATCCATCCTTCGAGCGAGACCGCTTTGATCATCGTCTCGTTCAGCAGGATATATGTCAGGTGCAAAACCAGCATCGCTTGCGTCAACTCGCGGGCATAGGGCGCGAATTCCTTCCCCGGCCAATAGGCGCGGGTGGTGGAATAGCTGCTATCCAGCGCGTCCACCGCAAAGAGCAGCACAAATCCGGCACTGATCAGGCTTGGCACGTGCTGACACCACAGCGGATGCTGCGCCGCCAAAAGCACAATCCCCGGTATGAGCAAGGCCCCGACAATCTGCTTGCGCCCGGCCCAATGGCCGCTCCGACGGGCCTCGCGCGCAAACTGCTCACGCCACCGCAAAGAGAAGCGCGCGACCTGACACAGGATAAAGGCAATCACAAAGGCAAATTCCGGGGAATTGGGCCAGAGGGCGTTGAACACGGGGAACGCGATCAGCAGCACAGCTGAAGGCAGCATCGTGCGGGCCTCGATCATCGGAATATTCTCAAACAGCGCGACAAAAATGCGCAGAGTCAGAAAAATGCGCCCGTGCATGGCAGCCTCCTTTTACATCCCCGCTGCCGATCTGCCATCCAATTCGGGCAAG
>JBFHGI010000544.1:0-2257 GCA_041583175.1 Pseudorhodobacter sp.
GCCCGGGCAACCGCTGCGGCCACTGTCGCCACATCGCCACCGTCCGAAAAGCTGTCGGGTGTGACGTTCACAATGCCCATGATCCGCGGGCGATCCAGCGACAGGCTGCAAAGCGGCGCAGGACAGGCTGACAACCGCGCCAACACCTCAGTCGGTACACAGGTGGCGGGCAGTTCGGTCCAAACCTGCGCATTTTCCCGATGCGATACCGCGTCGAACCAGGCATAGGCGCTACCAGCCACGGGAAAACCAGTCTGCTGTGCCTTTTTTTGCCCTGACCGGGGGATAGGCCCAAATGCCGTCATGGCCTACTCCTCCATCAATCGCAGCGGCACATTTGCCTGCGGACAAGCTGCGCCAAGGGCCACCAACTCCACCGCATCCAATGACTCTGCGAGCCAGACCGCAAGCGCCGCCCCATCGCCACGCGGTACGGGAACCGCATCCATCACCATCCGCGACGGCGCCCAAACGCTGATCTGACCGTTGCGCATCGCCCAATCCAGCTCTGTCCGGGTGCCGACAACGTAAAACCGCTTGTCCTGACCTGCCAGCGCCCAAGCCGCCTGCTCAATCGCGAGCAGGTCTATCCGTCGCTGCGCCTCGGCGTCCGGGCTTTGCGGGACCTGCAAGTCAAAGGCTTCGACAGTCAAGATCAATGGCGCATCATCGGGCAAACCGGCAATCACCGCCCTTACCTGCCCTGCCCTGCCGTTCGCGATGAACACAACGCGCGGGCGGGGTGCGGCTTCGGCCTGCCTGCGCAACACCGCGCCTTTGGAGCGGACGATCTCCACCCCCAGATCAAAGGGGCCGCGGTCAATCTTTTCGATCCGAACAAAGGTCCGAACCGCTTGGGGTTCGCGCAATATCCGCAAGGCAACGCGTTCCGCGAGTGTTTCCAACAGGTTGATCCGCTCTGCCTGCAACTCGGCGCGCACAGCTTCGGTCAACCGGTCATAGGAGAGTATCAAATCGACATCATCATCCAAAGGTTCCGCCACAGGCAACACCTCGACCACGATGTTGAACCGCACCTTTTGCAGCAAACCACGCTCTTGCGCAAAAGCCCCGATTTCCACCTCGACGACATAATCCCGAACGGAAATACGGTCCAGAGGGTCCGCCCCGGCCAAAGCCGCCGCGCGATCCTCCGGATGGCCAAAGGCCTGTTCAGAGTTTGATGTCATGGCAGTCCACCCGGCGTTAAGGTCATGCCGTGTGAATAACCGTAACGCGCGCCCTTACACAAGGGAGGCGCCGCCGCTCAGGATGGCTGGCGATAGAACAGATGGCTACCGATTTTGGCGGTATTCGGAAACCGCTTGGCCCAACGGGGCCGGATATTGGTCGTGTGGAAATGTGTAGCGCCCCCCGTCAGGGCACGCGGCGCACCGTCCAGCATCAGACGTGCAATCTTGGCGACGCGCGCATAGGCCGCTTTTTCACGGATATTATCCGCTCTCCCGTCGCACATGTAAGAGAACTGACAGCCATTGCGGCGGTTCGCGCCCTGCCCAACAACGCCGCAGACCGAATTTGGATATTTGCGGCTATCCACCCGGTTCAGAATAACCTCGGCAACTGCAAACTGCCCTTTCACAGACTCGCCCCGTGCTTCAAAGTAAAGCGCTTTCGCGAGACATGCGAATTGGTCGCCGCCGGTTGCTGCCGGAAGCTGCGAGATGTAGCTCCGATCGTATTCGACCCGGACAGGCGCCTCTTTCGGGCGCTGCGCGACGATCATCGCCTCCGGAAAAGAATTCAGAGCACGCTGCTCTGCCCCGATCAAGGAGCCAAGCTTCTCGGTCGGGTTATTGGAACGGCTCACCGTCGTTTCGGCAGCCACCGCTCCGCTCATGGCAAACAGCAAAGCAATGCTGCCCATCCAGCTTAATCGCGCATTCATCTCGGTCAAATCCCGGTTTGTTTCGCAGCATCACCCGGCGCCGGATCACCAGCCCCCCACGGGTAACAGCCCAGACGCATATCCGAAATTTTCTCAAGAGTCTACATCATGTGTCATTTATGCCACATCCATGAGTTGAATTCCGCCGATGACCTCTTAAGAAACCGCCCTAAACGATTGTTTCTTCATCATTTTCGCCACCCATATCAAGGAGGGCCAAATGCGCCGCTGCCAGCCGCGCCAAGGGCACACGGTAAGGTGAGCATGACACGTAATCGAAGCCGGCCTTCCTGCAAAACGCGATTGATTCGGGGTTGCCGCCATGCTCGCCACAAATCGACAGCGTCA
>JBFHGI010000545.1:0-2257 GCA_041583175.1 Pseudorhodobacter sp.
CAGCTTGGCCTCGCGCCGCATCACTTCCTCCGGCGCATAGACATTGCCGTTGTCCAAACCCGGAAGCGTCGCGGGCGAGGGGTTCCAACGCTGACGCCCCGAAGGGTCGGGCAGCGAGCCGGTGGCGATGATGGTGTGATCGGCGGCGGGCAAATCCTCCGCCTCCAGATAGGAATTGAGGTGAAGGGTGACGCCGAGTTTGCTGAACTGGCGTTCATACCAATCCATCAGATCGAGGATCTGCGCGCGGCGCGGCTGCATCCCCGCCAGACGGAACTGGCCGCCGATCTGGGCACCGGCCTCATGGATCTGCACCCGGTGCCCACGCTCCGCCGCCACCCGCGCGGCTTCCAGCCCCGCAGGGCCAGCGCCGATAACCAGAATATCCTTGGGCGTCTGCGTTGGCACAAAGGGCTCCGAACCCCATTCCCACTCCCGGCCCGCCGAGGGGTTGATTAGGCAGGAAATCCAGTAGTCGCGCGACCGCCGCCCCCAGCACATCTGATTGCAGGAAATACAGCCCCGCACATCCTCCGCGCGCCCCTCTGTCATCTTGCGCGCCAGATGCGGGTCGGCGATTTGCCCGCGCACAATCGACACCAGATCCGCCTGCCCCGAGGCAATCACGCTTTCGGCGTTCTCCGGCGTGCGGATATGCGCCTCGGACGTGATCTTGGCATGGGAAACGGCGGCTTTCAGATGCTCCGTCACCGGGGCTGTCAGCTTCTCCGGGAATAGGAACGTCGGCATCAACCGCTCGAAATCAAGATAGCCGCCATGGCCGCAGGTGACATAATCCACCTCGCCTGTGGCATCATGCAAGGCCACGATTTCGCAAAGGGATTCCGTGGAAAGCATCACGTCGTAACTATCCGAGGTGGACACCGCGAGCCCGATGATGAAATCCTCACCGCAGGCCTTGCGGATGCCATGGATGATACACCGCGACAGACGGGTGCGGTTTTCCAGACTGCCCCCCCATTGGTCGGTGCGGGTGTTGGACCACGGCGTCCAGAACTGGTCCAGCAGCGAATGATAGGCCGCCCAGACCTCCACCCCTTGAAAGCCCGCTATCTGGCAGCGCCGGGCGGCGGCGATATGGGCCGCGATCAGCTCTTCAATCTCGGATTCGGTCACGGCATGGGAACCGTCGCTGTCATGATAGGAAGGATGGCCCGAAGGCGACCAATGCGGCGCAAAGCTCAGGTCGGAATCGCCATGCGCGCCGATGTGGTAAAGCTGCTGCAAAATGACTGCCCCCGCATCGCGAACAGGTTCGGTGATGGCGCGGAAAGGCGGGATAACCTCATCCGATGAAGGGCGGAAATTGCCACGTGTGAGAATGCCAGTCCGGTGAACGGGCATCGGTTCCGCCACAATCATCGCCGCCCCACCCTTGGCCCGCTCCAGAAGATAGGCCCCGAATTGAGCATCGGGCAGGCCGTTTTTTGACATATTGGCGGTATGCGCCCCGAAAACGATCCGGTTGCGCAAGCTGTGGCCGCGCAGTTGAAGAGGCGAAAGAACTTTGGGGTGTTGGCGCATCGCAAGCTCCGCTTTTCACCAAGCCTATTGGGTTAGGGCTACGAGGGGTGAGGCGATGTTGCGACAAATGAGGGTAATTTTCCGCCAATTTGCTAAAGGAAGGAGCCTGCGAGGCGGGCATCGAACCCGCCTCGCAGGCATTGCCATGGGATATAGAAGCCGGTTCCGCAGGCCTTTTGTGAAGCACGCGCGGCAAACCAACGCCTTCGGCGAGGATATTTGGGACCAGATGAATTGGAAGGCGGTGCCCAAACCGCTTTCTTTTCGGCCCAAATATCCCCGCAGGTGGTATATTTAAGATATGAAATGCAGAATCTTACGGATTTATATGTGCGATTTATGCGCAATTGGTAATCCGACACAGTGGATACGGCCCTGCATTTCTATACTGTCACCAAACCGCACGAACGAGGGCTCCTCATCTCTTCAGAGCTGCAACGAGACCTCCTCAGCATATCGAAGTATCCGCAATTTACGCTGAATCTCGCGTTGATCCTTGGCCATAGAGCACATCCTTAGCCCGGAACCTCCGAGTTTAATGGAAATGTTCCGCGAGTAACGGCATTCCTACATATATTTCACCTCAGGCCGTGCGGACGACTGCTTGGCCACTGTGCTGCTGCAGCCATGCCGCACTCCCATAGGTCAGCTTTCCACCCTTGGCGTCAGTCAACACCATCTGGATATAAGCATCGTATCAGGTGGTTCCAGG
>JBFHGI010000546.1:0-2254 GCA_041583175.1 Pseudorhodobacter sp.
CCCGCATCGCGCGCGGCTTCCAGTATCGCCTCCATCTCCGCATCGGTCAGCCCCGGAAT
Organism: Pseudorhodobacter sp.; assembly: GCA_041583175.1. Classification (GTDB taxonomy): domain Bacteria; phylum Pseudomonadota; class Alphaproteobacteria; order Rhodobacterales; family Rhodobacteraceae; genus Pseudorhodobacter. The sequence goes on from JBFHGI010000546.1 coordinate 60, forward strand.
GACAGGCGCCACCATCACCCGCACCGGCACCCCCGCCGCCGACAACCGGCGGATCATCTCCAACCGCCGCGCGGGGGATGGCGCACGCGGTTCCAGCGCGCGGCTCAACCCCGCATCCAGCGTGGTCATCGACACCCCGACCCGCGCAAGCCCCTGCGCCGCCATCGGGCCCAGAATATCCAGATCCCGCTCCACCAGCGCACCTTTGGTGGTGATCGCAACCGGATGCTGAAAGGCCGCCAGCACCTCCAACACCTCCCGCATCACCCGATGCTCCCGCTCAACCGGTTGATAGGGATCGGTATTCGTGCCAATCGCGATCACCGCTGGCCGATAGACCCTCGCCCGCAACTCCTGCGCCAACACCGCCCCGATCCCCGGCCGCGCAATCAGTTTCGTCTCAAAATCCAGGCCCGGCGACAGGTTCAGATAGGCATGGCTGGGCCGCGCATAGCAATAGGCGCAGCCATGCTCACAGCCCCGATAGGGGTTCACACTGCGGTCAAAAGGCAAATCGGGCGAGGCATTGTAGCTGATGGCCGAGCGCGCGCGTTCCAATCGCACCTCGGTGCGCAGCAAGGCCGCCTCCTCCTCGCCCCAGCCATCATCGACCGCCACACGCGACGCCTCCTCAAACCGCCCCACGGCGTTAGAGGTCACCCCCCGCGCCCGCGTTCGCACCAGCCGCGAAACGGTCCCGATCTCATGCTCTCCCTGCGTCATGGCGACACACTAGAACGAAAGAAGAACAAACGCCAGCAAATCGTCACTTCAAATTGCAACTTGTCGGCTTTCACCCTACCAGTGTCGTAAACCGAAAAGTGGTCTGCCAGCTTTGCGACCATTCAGCAATAAACGACCGCGCAGGAGCATGCCATGTCTGACGACGAAATCATCCTTTCCGAACTATCCGATGACGAACTGGTCCTGCAAATGCACGACGACCTTTACGATGGCCTGAAAGAGGAAATCGAAGAAGGCGTCAACATCCTGATCGAGCGCGGCTGGGCCCCCTATGACGCGCTGACCAAGGGTCTTGTGGCGGGGATGACCATCGTCGGCGCCGACTTCCGCGATGGTATCCTGTTCGTGCCAGAAGTGTTGCTGGCCGCCAATGCGATGAAGGGCGGCATGGCCATCCTGAAGCCGCTGCTGATCGCAACCGGCGCGCCCCGCATGGGCAAGATGGTGATCGGCACCGTCAAAGGCGACATCCACGACATCGGCAAGAACCTCGTCGGCATGATGATGGAAGGCGCAGGCTTCGAGGTCAAAGACCTTGGCATCAACAACTCGGTCGATGCCTATCTGGAAGCGATCGAGGCCGAACAGCCGGATATTCTTGGCATGTCGGCACTGCTGACGACGACGATGCCCTATATGAAAGTCGTGATCGACACGCTGAAAGAAAAAGGCATGCGCGATGATTACATCGTGCTGGTCGGCGGCGCGCCGCTGAATGAAGAATTCGGCAAGGCCATCGGCGCAGATGCCTATTGCCGCGATGCTGCTGTGGCCGTGGAAACCGCAAAGTCGCTCGTGGCGCGCAAACACAACCAAGCCCGCGCGTAAACGCCTGCAAGCACTATATGAAAGCCCCAGCCTCACCGCTGGGGCTTTTTGCAGTCGCGGGATGACTGCCGTGAATGTATCGGATCAAGAACGACGACCCATGTGATTGCAAACCTCAAAAAAGTCCTGAAAACGTCTCAAAACCCCCGATCATCCGCCGCATGGTGCGGCAATGAGGCGCGGGAGAGGTTGCAAGCAAGTCCCATCCCTAAAACAACAAGTGACCCGACACATAAGGTTCTCGCGTGATCGCTTTTATCCGTGCCCGCTGGGGTTTTATTGCTGGCCTGATGGCCCTGACGCTTTTGTATGGGTGCTGGTATAATTCGCCGTTCAGAACCGAAACTTACGCATGGCATCAGCGCATTCAGGCCGAGGTTTCCACCCCGCAGGGTCCAGTTCAAGGTGCAGTCGTGCAAGCGGTACGGTTTTCGTATTACCCCAACGGGCTGTTTGCGACGGGAACAGAAACAGATAGCAAACTGACGGGCGAGGCATTGGTGGTCGATCTGGGTGAGGCACTTGGCCCGCGCCGTTACCTCTTTGCCTTGCTTTCGACGCCTCATGCGGCCTTTGGTGCGTTTGACCATTTGTTTCAGGGCAGGATGAAAGAGGGCGCCAAG
>JBFHGI010000547.1:0-2251 GCA_041583175.1 Pseudorhodobacter sp.
AAATCTAGCAAAGAACTACCCAAGACCTCCATCAAGGGGGCTGATAGCGCGTGCGCTTGGGGTAGGCATCGCAGTCTAGATTGTTCGACGGGTAACAATCGGATGTGGATGCATCCGCAACAAGTCGGAGACGGGGCAGTATGAAGATCGAGCGGAAGTTCACGGCGGAAGCCACGGGCGCTTACGGCGCTATGGATTTTACCACAACGGTATCAGAAATTCGCAATCCTGACGGTAAGGTTGTGTTTCGCAACGAGGCGGTCGAAGTGCCCGCAGGCTGGAGCCAGGTGGCCTCGGACGTGCTGGCGCAAAAGTATTTCCGCAAGGCAGGCGTTCCGGCGCGGCTGAAGGCTGTGAAGGAAAAGGGCGTGCCCGAATTCCTCTGGCGTTCGGTCCCCGATGAGGCCGCTTTGGCAAAATTGCCGGAAGATCAACGGATTGTCGGCGAAACTTCAGCCAAACAAGTGTTCGACCGTCTGGCGGGGGCCTGGACCTATTGGGGCTGGAAGGGCGGCTATTTCACCACCGAATCCGATGCCCGCGCCTATTATGACGAAATGCGGTATATGCTGGCCAACCAGATGGCCGCGCCGAACTCTCCCCAGTGGTTCAACACCGGCTTGCATTGGGCTTATGGCATCGACGGGCCGTCGCAGGGGCACTATTATGTCGATTACCAGACCGGCAAGCTGACGAAATCTTCCAGCGCTTATGAGCATCCGCAGCCGCATGCCTGCTTTATCCAGTCGGTCGCCGATGATCTGGTTGGCGATGGCGGCATCATGGATCTGTGGGTGCGTGAGGCGCGTCTGTTCAAATACGGTTCCGGCACCGGCACCAACTTTTCCAGCTTGCGCGGGGCAGGGGAGAAGCTGTCGGGCGGTGGTAAATCCTCGGGGCTGATGGGCTTTTTGAAGATCGGCGACCGTGCGGCGGGCGCGATCAAATCCGGGGGCACCACACGCCGCGCGGCCAAGATGGTGATCGTCGATGCCGACCATCCCGATATCGAGGATTTCATCAACTGGAAGGTAATCGAAGAGCAGAAGGTGGCGAGCATCGTCGCTGGCTCCAAGATGCACGAGCAAAAGCTGAATGCGATTTTCGCGGCGATCAAGGCTTTCGACGGCAGTGCCGAGGGCGCCTATGAGCCGGGCACCAACGCAGGGCTGAAAGCCGCGATCAAGGATGCGAAAAAGGTTGCGATCCCCGAGACTTACATCAAGCGCGTGTTGGATTATGCCAAGCAGGGCCACACCAGCATCGAGTTCCCGACCTATGATACCGATTGGGATTCCGAAGCCTACAGCAGCGTTTCGGGCCAGAACTCCAACAACTCCATCCGCGTCACCGATGCCTTCCTGAAAGCGATCAAGGAAGACGGCACCTGGGACCTTATCAACCGCAAGGATGGCACCGTTTCCAAAACCGTCAAGGCGCGTGATTTGTGGGAGCAGGTCGGCCATGCCGCTTGGGCCTGTGCCGATCCGGGCATCCAGTTCCACGACTCCGTCAACGCCTGGCACACATGCCCCGAAGACGGTGCGATCCGCGGGTCGAACCCCTGTTCGGAATATATGTTCCTTGACGATACGGCCTGTAACCTCGCCTCGATGAACCTGCTGACCTTCTATGCGGGCGGCGCGTTTGACAGTGCGGCTTACATCCATGCGACCCGTCTGTGGACGGTCACGCTGGAAATCTCGGTGATGATGGCGCAGTTCCCGTCACAGGAAATCGCGCAGAAATCCTATGATTTCCGCACCTTGGGCCTTGGCTATGCCAATATCGGCGGTTTGCTGATGAATATGGGCTACGGCTACGATTCTGCTGAAGGGCGCGCGATGTGTGGGGCGCTGACGGCGTTGATGACGGGCGTGTCCTATGCAACCTCGGCTGAAATGGCAGGCGAATTGGGGGCGTTTTCGGGCTATGAGCGGAACAAGGCGCATATGCTCCGCGTCATCCGCAACCACCGCGCGGCGGCCCATGCGACCGGTGATTATGATGGTGTGAATGTGGAGCCGGTTGCGCTGGATCAGGTGAACTGCCCTGATGAGACGCTCGTTTCCCTCGCCAAAGGCGCCTGGGACGAGGCGCTGGCACTGGGCGAGAAGCACGGTTTCCGCAACGCGCAAACCACCGTTATCGCGCCGACTGGCACCATCGGTCTGGTCATGGATTGCGACACCACCGGGATTGAGCCGGATTTCGCACTGGTGAAGTTCAAGAAGCTGGCTGGTGGCGGCTA
>JBFHGI010000548.1:0-2243 GCA_041583175.1 Pseudorhodobacter sp.
AAGCGCGAGAGGTCGGAAGACAATGTGTTGAAATTCGGCAGGCTCGCGTTCTGCAGGGCCACAAACGTATCCATGACACACGCCTCTTGCCCGACCGAAAACAAAAAAGCCGCCCGAAGGCGGCCTCTTGTCAGGTCTCTGGCAAGACCAACCGAATTGGAGCGGGCGATGAGATTCGAACTCACGACCCTAACCTTGGCAAGGTTATGCTCTACCCCTGAGCTACGCCCGCACTCCGTTTCGGTGAGGCAGGATGTATAAAGGAGTGGCGGTGGCCGCAAGAGGAAAAATGCGTCTTTCGAAAATATTTCGGCAATTCGTGGAAAAAACTTTTCTATGGCAGCCAGCGGCGGCGCGGGCAGGGCGCATGGCATTGCCAAGCCGGACGCTGCGCCCTATGCGAAGGTGACGCAGAAGGGGATTGATGCGATGACCTTGGAACAGCTTTTGGCCCGCAGCGGTGGCGTATGTGAATTTTGCGGCGATGATCAGCGCCTTGGCGGGGTAGAGGTGGCTCCGGCCGGTCCGGTCGTGCTCTGCGCGTTGTGTCGGGGCGATCGTGCCGCCAGCGCCGAGCATTGGCGCTGTCTGGAAGGTGCTGCCTGGTCGCAAGAGCCCGCCGTGCAATATGCGGTCTGGCGGCGCCTGAAATCGCTGGACGAGGCCTGGGCGACCGAGACGCGCGACGCGATGGTCCTGCTGCCAGAGGTGCAGGCGATTGTCGACGCGCCAGAGGCACTTGTTCACCGCGACAGCAACGGCGTGCAACTGGCGCAGGGCGATACCGTGGTCCTGATCAAGGATTTGCCAGTCAAGGGCGCAGGCTTCACCGCCAAACGTGGCACCGCCGTGCGCAGCATCACGCTGGTGGCCGATAACGCGGGCCATATAGAGGGGCGGGTGGACGGCCAGCGCATCGTGATCCTGACGGAATTCGTGAAAAAGAAGTAATTGGCAACGCTCCAACAGTTTTTAGGCGCGGAACAGGCTCTGGATTTTCCGCCGGGTCACGTTATCCTGTCAGGCGAAGCCAAGGCGCTTTTGAACTGGCCCCTCGGGCCGCTTTTGGGGAGGTGTTCTATGAAAACCCGTGTTCTGGCCCTTGCCGCAACCATGGCCTTGGCATTGGGCCAATCAAATGCCCAAACCATCACGGATACGGATGGCGATGGCGTCTATTCGCTGCAAGAGCTGCGCGCCGCCTTCCCCGACCTGACCGAGAAGGACTTCGTTGCCGCCGACCGGAATGGCGACGGCTCCATTGATATGAAAGAACTGGCCGTTGCGGTCGAAACGGGCCGGATCTCCGGCTAACCGGCACCTCGCCCGTAAGGCCACCAAAACAGGTTTCCGTTGCAATAACGCTGCCGCAGCTCGGCCGCGCGATGGGTCTGCATCTGTGGCAGACCACACTGCGCTTGCCGTCTGCGCCCCCCCCCGCAAATGATTCCGCCCGCCCTATGGTGGGGGCGGGCGGGGCTTGGACTTGTCATAAAACGGGCGCGGTGCCGGTTTACTCCAACTCTACCAGCAAATCCTTGGCGTCGATCTGTGCGCCGGGGGTCACATGCACGGCTTTGACCACAGCGGCGCGGTCGGCATGCAGGCCGGTTTCCATCTTCATAGCCTCGATCGTCAGCAACAGATCGCCCGCATTCACCTTCTGGCCCACAGTCACACCGACAGAGGCAATCGAGCCCGGCATCGGCGCGCCGATATGGTTGGCATTGCCCTCGGCAGCTTTGGGTTTTGCCGCGGTCTTGGCTTTGATCGCGCGGTTCGGCACCCGAATGACGCGGGGCTGGCCGTTGAGTTCGAAGAACACCTTCACCTCGCCATCGTCGCCAACCTCGCCCACGGCCTGAAGGCGGATTTCCAGCGTTTTACCGGCGTCGATCTCGGCAGTGATCTCTTCGCCGGCGTCCATCCCGTAAAAGAAGGTACGGGTCGGCAAGGCGCGCACAGGGCCGTAAGTGCGGTGGCGGGTGCGGTAATCGGTAAAGACCTTTGGATACATCAGGTAGCCGTTCAGATCTTCATCATCGACGGTTTCCTCATCCGGTTCCTCGGCCCCCTGCGCCAGATCTGCTGCAAGCTTGGCACGCACCGCTTCCAGATCGACGGGGGGCAAATGCGCGCCGGGCCGTTCGGTATTCGGCGCCTCACCCTTCAAGGCTTTCTTGAGGATGCCTTCCGGCCAGCCGCCATGCGGTTGCCCAAGGTTGCCTTTCAGCATGTCGATC
>JBFHGI010000549.1:0-2241 GCA_041583175.1 Pseudorhodobacter sp.
CAGCCAAAGAAATATTCATATCCGAACAGCAACAAGCAGGCGAGGATAACGCCCAGTACCAGCTTGACCCGGGCCGGTGAAGGTGGGTTGCGGACCCATCTCGCCATGCGAAGAAACCAAGTGTAATTCATGCGGCCCCTTTTATTGACTGCGCCAGATCATGCCAGGGCGCTGCGCTGAAGGTTGCGCGGGCGGCACCGGAGGGCGAGGGCAACACCCAGAGCGGCAGGTCCTTGTAGGCCGGGGATTGCGCGCAGCCTGCCGGATGCCGCGCACCAAGTGCGATTTTTGCCGCCGTCAGGCTGGTGAAGGCGAGGCGTTTCGGCCTGTATCTGCTAATAATCGCCGCCAGCCTTGCAGGGGCATAGGCGGCGGCCGGGATGTCTTTATCCATGCCTGAGGCCGCTTTCGCCAGATCGGTCATGCCTATCCCGAGGCTGGTCAGCTTTTGATCTTCTGACGGGGTGAACAGATGCGGGGTCAGCCCGGTTTCAAAGAGCAAAGGCCAGAAACGGTTGCCGGGACCCGCATAATAATGCCCACGCGCGGCGGAGGCGTGACTGGCCGCTGTGCCGCAAAACACCACCTCCAGCCCCGGTGCCAGAAGATCTGGCAGCATCAATCCTGATCCGTGAAACGCACCTTGCCGATGAAAGGCAGATTGCGATTGCGCTGTGCAAAATCAATGCCATAGCCCACGACAAATTCATCGGGGATCTGGAAACCCGTCCAAGTGGCCTTGATGTCAACCTCGCGCCGCGTGGGTTTGTCGAGCAGGGCGCAAACCTCCATCCTTGCCGGATTGCGCGATTCGAGCAGATGCAGCACATGGGACAGCGTGAAGCCGGTGTCGACGATATCTTCGACAACCAGCACATCGCGGCCTGCGATCTCTCCGCGCAGGTCTTTGAGGATTCGCACCTCACGGCTGCTTTGCATCGCGTTGCCGTAGCTGGAGGCTTCGAGAAAATCGACCTCAACCGGCAGATCGAGTTCGCGCACCAGATCGGCGATAAAGACGAACGATCCGCGCAACAGGCCGACGACGACCAGCTTGTCGGTGCCTTCGAAATGGGTGCGGATCTGCGTGGCAAGCTCTTCGATTCGGGCCGCAATTGACTTGGCCGAGATCAGTTGGTCTATGACATATGGTCTCGATGGCATGGCGGCCCCTTGATTTCCCAAGCCTGTTTATCCAATACCGGACCCCAAGTCACGCCTAACCCGGATAGAAATACGCGCCATGCCTCGCCATTCAGAAACCAGACATCTGCCTTATACGGCAGATCAGATGTACGGGCTTGTCGCCGATGTAGAGGCTTACCCCAAGTTTCTGCCGTGGAATTCCGCCGCGCGCATCCGGTCGCGCAAACCGGTTGACGGGGGGGAAGTGTTGGAGGCCGATCTGGTGATCAGCTTCAAGGTGTTCCGCGAGCGCTTCGGCAGCCGTGTGACCCTGTGGCCAGAGGCGCGCAAGATCGACACCGAGTATCTGGACGGGCCGTTCAAATACATGCGCTCCACCTGGGCCTTTCGCGAGGTCGAACAAGGGTGCGAAGTGGATTTCATGGTGGATTTCGAGTTCAAGAATGCCATCCTCCAGGGCATCATCGGGGTGGTGTTCAATGAGGCGATGCAGCGGGTGGTCCGCGCTTTCGAGCGCCGCGCGGCGGAGTTGTATGGGCCAAAGTAAAGGGTTTCACCATGATTGCCTATGTCACCGTTGGTGCCGATGATCTAGCGCTTGCAAAGCGGTTTTACACGGCGTTCCTGCCTGCCCTCGGCTATGGGCTGAGCGAGGGTCCAGAGGGGCTGAGCTTTGCGCTGCCCATTCCGCCGGGGCAACGTGCCACGCTGCCAGATTTCTACGTCAAACCCACCTTTGACGGGCGCCCTGCCTCCGCTGGAAATGGCGCGATGATCGCGTTCGAGGCGCAGAATCAGGAGCAGGTACGCGGGTTACATGCAGCGGCCCTTGACGCAGGCGGCATGGATGAGGGGCGGCCCGGCTTTCGGGCCGCTTATGGCCCGCAGTTCTATGTCGGCTATTTACGCGATCCGCAGGGCAACAAGATTGCGCTGTTTTCCTGCAACCCCGATGACCCGGGACGGGAGGAATAGGCCTCCCGTCCCGCACTGCCATTTAACTGGTAATGTCATAGGCCCGCTCGCCATGCGATGCGATGTCGAGGCCGTTATGCTCTGCTTCGGCATCCACCCGCATCGGCGTCACCATTCCGA
>JBFHGI010000550.1:0-2241 GCA_041583175.1 Pseudorhodobacter sp.
AACCTCGCCGCGCTGAACTGCGCCGCGATTGCAGGCATCATGAAAGCCACGAACCCCGATGTGAACATGGTTTCCGCCCCGGTGGTCGCCAAGGAACGCGGCATCCAGATCGCCACCACAAGCCAGGAAAAATCCGGCGTGTTTGATGCCTTCATCAAGCTGACCGTGGTAACGGACAAGCGCGAACGTTCCATTGCAGGTACCTGCTTCAGCGATGGCAAGCCGCGCTTCATCCAGATCAAGGGCATCAACATCGACGCCGAAATTGGCCGCCACATGCTCTACACCACGAACGAAGACGTGCCGGGCATCATCGGCCTGTTGGGAATGACCATGGCCAAGAACGAGGTCAATATCGCAAACTTTACACTTGGCCGTTCCGGCGCAGGGCAAGAAGCCATCGCGATTCTTTACCTGGATCAGGCGATTGACCCGAAAGTGGTTGAAACTCTCGAAGGAACGGGCATGTTCCAACAAGTGAAGCCTTTGGAATTCGATGTGGCATAAGCTGCCGATTTGAATTTCATCTGGTTCTAAATATCCCGGGGGGTCCGGGGGGCAGCGCCCCCCGGCCTTCTTACATAGGAAGGGCTGAAAATGCGTAGCTACGCCATCGGAGATATTCACGGCCATATTGATCTGTTGCGGGCAGCACACGCAAGAATAGTGGCGGATAAGACCTCCTGCGGGGACGTAGACGCTCCGATCGTCCATATCGGTGATCTGGTTGATCGCGGGCCTGATTGCCGCGGCGTGATCGATTATCTGGCGGCAGGCGTCGCTGCGGGGGAAAATTGGGTGGTCCTCAAAGGTAACCATGATCGCATGTTCACCGGGTTTCTAGACGATCCGACATGGCAAGATCCCGGTTTGCGTTCTGTCTATTCCTACTTGCATCCCCGCATTGGGGGGGCAGCCACGCTAGCCTCTTACGGAGTTGCAAACGCGGGGGATCGCCCGCTCGCGCCGGTTCATGCCGAAGCTGTGGCGGCGGTTCCTGCGGCTCATCGGGCGTTTCTCGAGAACTGCCCTACCTCTTTCGCACGGGGCGAAGCCATGTTTGTGCATGCGGGTGTCCGGCCGGGCATCCCAATGGCCGAACAGCAGGAACAGGATTTGCTTTGGATACGCGAGTCTTTTTTGGATTACCAAGGTGCCTATCCGTGGCTCCTTGTGCATGGTCACACAGCCTTGGATGCGGCCACGCATTACGGCAATCGCGTGAACATAGACAGCTCAGCTGCCTATGGTGGCCCGCTGACAGCCGTGGTGATCGAAGGGCGCAGCGTTTCCGTGCTGGAAGAGGGCGGCCGGCGCGCCTTGCCACCGACGCCAGATGCCCCCATCCGGTGACAAAATTTTCTGGTAAGGCCTTGATCGCGATGTTGGCCGTGCCCATCTATGGTGGAATTTGAAGGGACCTTATATGGGCGCGACATTTGTTTATTTCCGTTGGGCCCTTGGCTTCACCGCAGCGGGTTTGGTGCTTGCGTTTTTTCTGGGGTGGTCGTTTTCCGGCACTCTTGGCGGTGCATTGGAATTCTTGCTCATCGGACTGGTGCTTGCGGTTCTTGAAATCTCCTTGTCCTTTGACAATGCGATTGTGAACGCGAACAAGCTGCAAACGATGGACCCTGTCTGGCAGCGCCGCTTTCTGACATGGGGGATCATCATCGCAGTCTTCGGGATGCGGATTGTGTTTCCGCTGCTGATCGTGGTGATCGCCGCCAAAATCGGTCCGTGGGAGGCTATTCACCTCGCCGCAACGCAACCCGACGAATATGCCCGCATCATCGGGGATGCACATCTGGCCATTGCCTCCTTCGGTGGAGCGTTCTTGATGATGGTTGCGCTGAATTACTTCTTTGATGAAGGCAAAGACGTGCATTGGATCGCCATGCTGGAACGTCATATGGCAAAGTTTGCATCGGTGCGCGGTATGGAAGTCGCCGTCGTTTTGTCGGTAATGCTGATCTTTGCACAGATGCTGCCTGAGTCGGTTCTGGGGACATTCCTGTTCGCCGGAGTATCCGGTCTTTTGACATTCCTCGGGGTCGAGGTGATCGGCCAGTTTCTGGATGCAAGCGAAGAGGCGACAGATATTGCGGTGAAAGGTGGGCTCGGCGCGTTTCTGTATCTGGAGGTTTTGGACGCGTCGTTCAGCTTTGATGGGGTGATCGGCGCCTTTGCGCTTACGCAAAATCTGTTCCTGATTGCAATCGGTCTGGGGATTGGCGCGAT
>JBFHGI010000551.1:0-2238 GCA_041583175.1 Pseudorhodobacter sp.
AGGGTCTGACGGAATTTGCTTTCCTCCAGCCGCAGCGTTTCCTCGATCAAGGCCTGCGCCCGGTTCAATTCAGGGTAAGCGGCGCCCATCTGGCGCACCAAAGCGGGCACCAGACGGTGCATCACCGGGTCCTGCGCGCCAAGCTGGTGGGCGTGGCGCATCGCGCGGCGCATGATCCGGCGCAGCACATAGCCGCGCCCTTCGTTGCTGGGCATCACCCCATCGGCGATCAGGAATGAGGTGGAGCGCAAGTGGTCCGCAATCACGCGGTGATGCGTCTTGCCGGGGCCATCGGGGTCAGAGCTGGTGGCATGGGCCGACGCCTCGATCAGGCTGCGCATCAGGTCGGTGTCGTAATTGTCATGCTTGCCTTGCAGCAGCGCGCCGATCCGCTCCAACCCCATGCCGGTATCAATGCTTTGCTTGGGAAGCGGGGTCAGGCTGCCATCGGCGTGCTGCTCGTTCTGCATGAAAACGAGGTTCCAGATTTCGATGAAGCGGTCGCCATCTTCCTCGGCGCTGCCGGGGGGGCCGCCCCAGATCTTGTCGCCATGGTCAAAGAAAATCTCGGTGCAGGGGCCGCAAGGGCCGGTCGGGCCCATGCGCCAGAAATTGTCATCGGTGGCGATACGGATGATCCGGTCATCCGACAGGCCCGCTACCTTTTTCCACAGGTTCGCCGCCTCATCATCAGTGTGATAGACGGTGACCAGAAGCTTGTCCTTTGGGATATCGAAATCCTTGGTGAGCAATTCCCAAGCAAAGGGAATCGCGTCGGATTTGAAGTAATCGCCAAAGCTGAAATTGCCCAACATCTCGAAAAACGTGTGGTGGCGCGCGGTGTATCCCACATTATCGAGATCGTTATGCTTGCCCCCGGCCCGCACACATTTCTGCGCCGTCGTCGCCCGCACATAATCACGCTGTTCCACGCCCGTGAAACAGTTCTTGAACTGCACCATGCCCGAATTGGCAAACATCAGCGTGGGGTCGTTGCGCGGCACCAAGGGGCTGCTGTCCACGACACGATGGCCGTTGCGGTTGAAGTAATCAAGAAAGGTAGAGCGGATATCGTTCAGCGATGGCATCGGGCGGCCCCTTATCAGGCGAATGGCAGTTTTGACATTCGTTTAACGGGGCGCGGCAAGACTGTCCACAACGCTATCACATCCAATGAAAAAGGCCGGGGTTCGGGCCCCGGCCTCTCTCCTCAATTCTGTGCAGCTAGATCAATCGTCGAGCAGGGCGTCGCCAGCACTTTCGTCCATATGGAAATCCAGCCCGTGCGAGGCGCGGATCTTGTCTTCGATCTCTTGCGCGACACCGGGGTTCGATTTCAGGAACTGTTTGGCATTCTCACGCCCCTGCCCGATCCGCTCGTCTCCGTAGGAATACCAGGAACCGGAATTCTCGACCACACCCGCCTTCACGCCCAGATCGACCAATTCGCCGGTTTTGGAGATGCCTTCGCCATACATGATGTCGAATTCCACCTGTTTGAAGGGCGGTGCGACCTTGTTCTTCACCACTTTCACGCGGGTAGAGTTACCGACAACCTCATCCCGGTCCTTGATCGCACCAATCCGGCGGATATCCAGACGCACAGAGACATAGAATTTCAACGCATTCCCGCCCGTGGTGGTTTCGGGGCTGCCGAACATCACGCCGATCTTCATCCGGATCTGGTTGATGAAAATCACCATGCAGTTGCTGCGGCCAATCGAGGCGGTCAGTTTGCGCATCGCCTGGCTCATCAAGCGCGCTTGCGACCCCATCTGCATATCGCCCATATCGCCTTCGATTTCCGATTTCGGCACGAGGGCCGCGACCGAATCAACCACGATCATGTTAACCGCGCCCGAGCGGACCAATGTATCGACGATTTCCAAGGCCTGCTCACCAGTATCGGGTTGGCTGATCAGCAACTCATCGAGGTTAACGCCAAGCTTCTTGGCATATTGCGGGTCAAGCGCATGTTCGGCATCGACAAAGGCACAGACCCCACCTTTTTTCTGGGCTTCGGCCACCGCATGCAGCGTCAGCGTCGTTTTGCCGGAGCTTTCGGGCCCGTAAATCTCGATAATCCGGCCCTGCGGTAGACCGCCGATACCCAGCGCAATATCGAGGCCGAGCGAGCCAGTCGAGGTTGCCTCCACATCCATCACGGCATTTTCGGCGCCCAGCTTCATGATAGAGCCTTTGCCGAATTGACGTTCAATCTGTGCCAATGCGCTTTCC
>JBFHGI010000552.1:0-2235 GCA_041583175.1 Pseudorhodobacter sp.
CAGGATATGGGGGATGAATTGGCATCGCGCCGACTACAAATGCGGCCCTGGCCAATTATGGACACTAGATATAGTGGAAGTTACTGGCGTCCAAATTTTCCCAAGATATCCCAATTATTTTTCAGGATATGCAATTAAAGCCACAGTTATGGCCTGATCCGAGCTTGATATAGTGCTGAATCTTCCAGATTCACAACGGAATCACGGCAGCGTGATTCGGAAATGGGGTTGATCGACACGCCATTCCCAAGAAATCCCAAATCTGACGCGGTTTGCGCGCCCCGTCCCACGCCATCCCATAGAAAACCCGCGCCGGGGCGGTGCCGGGCGCGGGTTGGGGGTGGAATTGCAGGCTTTGAGGCGGCGTCAGGCCATCCCGCCCGCGATCAGGCGCTTGGCCAACTGGGCATAGGCCTGCGCTGCAGGGCCATCGCCCAAGGCAATCGGGCTGCCCGCATCGCCTGCGACACGGGTTTCCAACTCCAGCGGCAGCTCACCCAGAAAGGGCACGCCGATTTTCTGGGCTTCGGCAGCAACGCCACCATGCCCGAAGAGATGCGCCTCATGCCCGCAATTGGGGCAATGATAGCTCGACATATTCTCAATCAACCCCAGCACGGGGGTTTTCAGCTTGGCAAACATATCCAGCGCGCGGCGGGCATCCAGCATCGCCACATCCTGCGGGGTGGACACGACAATCGCGCCCGTTAACTGCGTGCGCTGGCACAGGGTCAGCTGGATATCGCCCGTCCCCGGCGGCAGGTCTATAATAAGGATGTCGAGCTTGCCCCATTCCACCTGCGTCAGAAGCTGCTGCAAAGCCCCCATGAACATCGGGCCGCGCCAGACCACCGCATCGCCTTCGTTCAACATCAGACCGATGGACATTACAGTGACACCATGGGCCTGCAGCGGGATGATGGTTTTGCCGTCGGGCGAGGCCGGGCGCTTGGAAACGCCCATCATGCGCGGCTGGCTGGGACCGTATATATCAGCGTCAAGCAAGCCGACCCGCCTGCCCTGCTTGGCCAGCGCCACCGCGAGATTTGACGAGACGGTGGATTTGCCCACGCCCCCCTTGCCCGAGCCCACCGCAATAATGCGGTCGATCCCGCTGATCGGTGCGGGGCCGCCTTGCTGCGGTGTCGGGTGCTGCCCGATCTTCAGGCTGGGCGGGGCGGTGTTTGCGGCGGGTTTGGCGGCGGGGCCATGCGCTGTCATCACCACTTGAACGGATGTCACACCAGACAAGGCGCGCAAGGCAGCCTCGGCCGCCGCTTGGGCGGGGGCAAGGGCGCGGGCATCCTCTGGCGTGGCTGCCTCAATGACAAAACGGATATTTCCCGCCTCGACCACCAGCGCCCGAATCAAATCCTGCGACACCAGAGTCCCGCCCTGCGGCACTGCAATTCCCGAAAGGGTTGCCATCACCGTGTCTTTGCCTAACGCCATCGTTTTCTCTCCGCTTAATCCTTGCGCATAGGATGTCGCTTTGCGGGCAAAGGGCAAGAGCGTCTTGACCAAATGCTAAAAATTAAGGCGAAGCGCCTGTTTCCCTTAGGGAAATTTGGTGTTTTTGCCATGACGCGACTGCATAGCTGCATTGCAGCATCATCCATTGTGCAGTCGCAGCAATTGCCCCATGTTATCCCTAACAGCGCAACAAGAGGCGCTTGAACGAAAAGAAAGATGAGGCTGACAATGGCTTATACAAATACTTCCGCCGCTCCGCTGGGCCTGATGGACCGCGCTGCCGCATTGGTAAAATCGGCCAAAGAGGCACTGCACCGTCGTCGGGTTTACAGTCAGACCGTTTCGGAACTGCGCGCCCTTTCGACCCGCGAATTGAACGATCTGGGCATCTCCCGCTCCATGATCACCCGTATCGCCCTTGAAGCGGCTTACGGCAAGTAACATCTAACTTGCAAAGGCCCTTTCCTCCTCCCTGGGCCGGATGCGACAGCGGCGACACACTCCTCCCTCCCTCGTGTCGCCGTCCTTTCTACGGAAACCCAGGTTTCCAGTTTTACCGGATGGCTCCTCCTCCTCCCTGAGCCGGACGGGAACCCGCGGCGACCTCTACCCTCCTCCCGGAGGTCGCCGCACAAAGTTTCGGGGAAGCGGTTTTCGTAATCGCGCCTCAACCAGACGCCCGCCTTCACCTCCTCCCGAGGGTCGGACGTAACCAAGCAGCGGCCCCTATCCTCCTCCCGGGGGTCGCTGCACAAAATTCGA
>JBFHGI010000553.1:0-2232 GCA_041583175.1 Pseudorhodobacter sp.
GCGGGCACGGTGGAACTGGGCGGGCTGACGGCCCCCCCATCCCGCCACCGCATCCGGAAACTGATCGAGGGCGCGCGGACATTTTTTCCCGATCTGGGCGAGCCGGATCGCGACTGGATGGGGTTCCGCCCCTCGATGCCGGACAGTCTGCCCGTGATCGGGCCGAGCCGCGGCGGGGAGGAGGTGATCCATGCTTACGGGCATGGTCACGTCGGGCTGACGCTGGCCCCGGTTACGGCCCGATTGGTGGCTGATCTGGTGGCGGGGCGGACAGCGGGGCCAGAAATCGAAGCCTGCTTGCCGACCCGTTTCTGACGGCCCCGCCCGCAAAACTCCGCGCGCGATTCAACCTCCAAGCCCCTGATTTTCAACGGTTCTGCAATTTTTATTTACCGAATTTTAACGCGGTCGCCGTTGAAGGCGGCGCGTCCGGCTTTGGCGCGGCACAACGCCATGACCTGATCTTCGCCCTGCGGGAGACGTCCAGCGCCCCTCCTAACGCCGTGATCTATTACGATGCAGCCGACTTCGCTTTCATTGCAGGGCCGAGGCTCTTTTTATAGAGGGCAAGAAGCGCTTTTTTCTCGGTAACGATCTTGTCGATCATCTTTTTTGTAGCGCCTTCATTTGCCAATATGGTTTCCATCGCATGTTGGTTGGGAATGGAACCAATCTTGGCCCAATCGCCTTTTTGGAGCTTCGCATCTTGGGCGGCATTAAAAAACTTCGCAAGCGCATCTTCGTGCGACTTCTTCGTGCTCTCTGCCTTCTTGATGTAGTCTTCCAAGGCTACGATCGCCACGGTGATCCCTGTGACATAGGCCTTGAGCGCATCTTTGTAGGAAGAATGCTTTTTCGATTTTCCCCAGCTCTTGTCCTCTTTTTTCGGCAACTCGGGTTTCTTGGGAATGGCGGATTTGAGTTCTGCTGCGGCGCGTTTGATTTCATACAGATTTTTGTCAAGCTTATCGGACTGCGCTTTGACGTCCTTCGCCTTTTCCAGCGCCTTATAGGCGTCTTTCAAAAGGCTGATATGTGTATCGTAGTAGGACGCTGCATTTTTCAGCGGAACCTTGAGGAGCTTTTGCGCACCTTTCGCGCCTAAATCAATGATCAAATCTGAGAACTTCGGCATATCAATAACTCCGAAAACCATTATGTAAGGGTGTCAGGCTACCTCATCGTTCAGCATAATCAAGATTTTTTGGGATTTGGCAGTCCAATGGCGCGCACGGTATCTGCGGCGTGAAATGTCTATCGGTGGCA
Source organism: Pseudorhodobacter sp. (assembly GCA_041583175.1). Lineage (GTDB taxonomy): Bacteria > Pseudomonadota > Alphaproteobacteria > Rhodobacterales > Rhodobacteraceae > Pseudorhodobacter. The sequence continues at coordinate 1,267 of JBFHGI010000553.1, forward strand.
GCTATCCCGGCATTGCGGTTGCGGAGGGAGCCAGCCCATAGAGCTGCAAATAGGCGCACGGCGCCAAGTAGGAACCGGACTGCCCGGTTTTGCCGCGCACCGATCGTGATGGCTGGCGTCAGCGGTTTCCTTACAGCATCCCCGGCACAACCTGATCCGGCGGGCGATGCCCATCGGCGAAGGTCTTGATATTGATGATGACTTTCTCGCCCATCTCGGCGCGGCCCTCGACGGTGGCGGAGCCCATATGGGGGAGCAGAACGACATTGGGGAGTTCGCGCAGGCGGGGGTTCACCTCATGCCCGTGCTCGAACACATCGAGGCCCGCGCCCGCGATTTCGCCTGCGCGCAGGCCGCGGGTCAGAGCATTCTCGTCGATCACCTCGCCGCGGGAGGTGTTCACGATCACGGCGGTCGGTTTCAGCAGTTTCAGCCGCCGCGCGTTCATCAGGTGGAAGGTGGAGGGGGTGTGCGGGCAGTTGATGGAGATGATATCCATCCGGCTGACCATCTGGTCGAGGCTTTCCCAATAGGTGGCGTCCAACGCCTGTTCCACCTCGGGGCGCAGGCGCTTGCGGTTGTGGTAGTGGATCTGCATGCCGAATGCCGCCGCGCGCCGCGCCACGGCCTGCCCGATGCGCCCCATGCCCAGAATACCCAGACGCCGCCCACCGATGCGACCGCCCAGAAATGCGGTCGGCGACCAACCGCCCCAATCGCCGGATTTGACCGCAGCCAATCCTTCGGGAATGCGGCGGGTCACGGCCAGCAACAGGGCCATCGTCATATCGGCGGTATCATCCGTCACCACGCCGGGGGTATTGGACACCAGAATGCCGCGCTGGCGGGCTGTGTTCACGTCGATATGATCGAATCCAGCTCCATAGTTGGCGATCAGTTTCAGCCGCTCCCCGGCTTGCCCGATCAGGCCCGCGTCAATCTGGTCGGCCAATGTTGGCACCAAAA
>JBFHGI010000554.1:0-2228 GCA_041583175.1 Pseudorhodobacter sp.
CGGTTTCGAAAGGCAGCGTGCCGCCCAAGGCGATGTTATGCAACTGGCTATACACCCCTTTGCGCGCCGCCACGGCCAGCATTCCGGCAGAGATATCTAGCGCCTCAACCTGTGGATAACCGACGATGCCCATCCATTCCCCCACCATTCCGGTGCCTGCACCTGCGTCCAGTATAGGCCCTGCGCCGGCGGGCAGATGGCGCGTAAGCAGGGCCAAGGCCACCGAAGGGTGGCGATAGCCCGCGTTGCGCATTTCAGCCTCATAGGTTTCGGCCCAACTGTCATAGGCTTGCGCGACTTTCGCCGGATCGGTGGCGGCATAGACAGCGCCCAGATGCCCGTCGTGTTTGTCATTCGCCATGGTCTACCCTCGATTACACTGCACAAAGCATAGCCATCGCATGGAAATTATGAAACCTTGATGATGGGTAACCGAAGGAATTTGACGATGGATGATCACGCAGAGATTCAGGCCATAATCGGCACTATTCCAGCACTTTCCGGCTTTTCCGGTTCGGTAGAGCGGCTGGGTGGCCTGACCAATCGGGTGTATCGTTTGGGGGCGTTTTGTCTGCGCTTGCCGGGCAAGGGAACGGAAACCTACATCGACCGCGCGAACGAGGCGATTGCCGCGCGTGAGGCTGCGAAAGCGGGCATCTCGCCCGAGGTGGTCTTTGCGGATGCGCAAAGCGGTGTGATGGTGACGCGTTTCATCGAAGGCGCTGTGACAATGACGCCGGAAGGCTTTGCCCATCGTCAGGGGGCTGTGGCGCGGGCGGGCGCCGCTTTCGCGCAACTTCATCAATCCGGTGCTGTGTTCCCGTTCCGCTTTGAGCTTTTCTCGATGATTGACGAGTATTTGGCGCTGCTTTCGGGCAAGGATGTGGCTTTGCCTGCCGGGTATCACGATGTTGTCGCCGAGGCTGAAGGGATTCGCGCCGTCCTCGACCGTGTTCCGGTGCCGCTTGCGCCTTGCCATTGCGACCCGCTCTGCGAGAATTTCCTCGATACCGGTGACAAGATGTGGATCGTGGATTGGGAATATTCGGGCATGAATGACCCGATGTGGGATCTGGGCGACCTGTCGGTGGAGGGCGCGTTTGATGCCGCACAGGATGCCGAGCTGCTGCGAGCCTATTTCGGCGCAGAGCCCGCGCCTGCCGACCATGGCCGCATGGTGATTTATAAAGCGATGTGTGACCTGTTGTGGACGCTTTGGGGCTTGATCCAACTGGCAGAGGGCAATCCGGCAGAGGATTTTCGGGCCTATGCGGATGGGCGCTTTGCCCGCTGCAAAGCGTTGATGGCCAAGCCGGAGTTTGCGCGGCATTTGGCTGCAATCGGGTAGTGCAGAAAGAAGCGCTGCGATTGACGCATTTTCGCGGTAGCATTGCAAAAGATCACAGGAGGGTTAGCCATGACGATTGCCAAGAACACGATCTGCCTTTGGTTCGATACAGACGCAGAAGCCGCCGCGACGTTCTACGCGCAGACATTTCCCGACTCTGCGGTGAAGGCCGTTCACCGCGCGCCGGGCGATTATCCGTCTGGTCAGAAAGGGGATGTTCTGACCGTGGATTTCACGGTTGCGGGCATTCCGTGCCTTGGCCTGAATGGCGGTCCGGCGTTCAAACATTCCGAAGCGTTTTCGTTCCAGATCGCCACGGATGACCAAGACGAAACAGATCGCTACTGGAACGCGATTGTCGGTAATGGCGGGCAAGTCAGTGATTGCGGATGGTGCAAGGATAAATGGGGCATATCATGGCAGATCACACCGCGCGTGTTGACAGAGGCGCTGGCTGTCGGTGGCGACGAGGCGCGTCGGGCCTTTGAGGCCATGATGACGATGCAGAAGATCGACGTTGCCGCGATTGAAGCCGCGCGGCGCGGTTAGTCACGCGGGGGGCCGGGAGTCGGGGTGAACCCCGACCTACGCCAGGTTCGGGTAAGGTGGGTGAAACCCACCGGCCCTTAGCCAGTCTGCATCGCCCAAGGGCCGTGGTGGTTGGTGCCGCCGTCAATCCGCTCGAACCCGTGCGCGCCGAAAAAGTCGCGCTGTGCCTGGATCATATTGGCGGTGGAGCGTGAGGTGCGCATCATGTCGAACCACGCAAGGCCCGCGGCCAGTGCAGGGACCGGCAAGCCGTTCAGCGCGGCATGGGCCACCACCTTGCGCAAGGCGTTGTGGGATTTTGCCAGATGGTCGGCGAAGAACGGAGCGAGCA
>JBFHGI010000555.1:0-2219 GCA_041583175.1 Pseudorhodobacter sp.
CATATCGAGGAACCGCCCCGCATCCGGCCCTTTGACGATGATCTTGCCAAGGGTGGAGGCATCCAGCAGGCCCAGCTTTTCGCGGGTGTTGATCACCTCGCGGTGCACCGCAGCCTCATGCGTTTCGCCGCTGCGCGGGTAGCAATAGGGGCGGCGCCAATGACCGACGGGTTCCCAATAGGCACCATTGCGATCGTGCCAGTCATGCAGGGGCGTGCGGCGCAGGGGTTGGAAAATCTCGCCCCGCGCCTCACCCGCCAGGGCCCCGATGGTAACAGGCGTGTAAGGCGGGCGGAATGTGGTGGTGCCGACTTGCGGAATCTCGGCCCCGAGCGCCTGAGAAAGCACCGCAAGCCCGTTGATATTGCTTAGTTTACCTTGATCGGTGGCCATGCCCAGCGTGGTGTAACGCTTGGTATGTTCAACGGATTCGTAACCCTCGCGCGCGGCGAGTTGGACGTCGGAAACCTTCACATCATTCTGGTAATCCAGCCACATCTTGGCACGCAAAGCAATCGGCGCGCCTTGCGGCATCATCCAGACCGGCGGCACGGCTGCGCCTTCGGACTCCGTTCCAGCGATGATATCTGCTGCGGCATAGACGCCAGCCGCAGCCCCCACGCAAGTGACCATAGCGCTGCCGTCATGGTTCAATGGCGGGCGGGCCGCATCCGGCACAAAGGCGGAAAGATGGTCAGACCAGAGCAGTTTGCCACCGCAATGCGACCAGAGGTGAACCACCGGTGACCAGCCGCCCGACATGGCGACCGCATCGCAAGCAATCTCTTCCATCACCGCGCCTTCGCCGGCTTGCAGGCAGACCTGTACGCCCGTGACCCGCTTGCCACCTTTGACCTTTGCGATACCGCGACCGGCCTCGACCCGGATGCCAAGGGCGCGCGCGCGATTGGGCAGATCGCCTGTCACGCTGGCGCGGGCATCAAGAATGGCGGGCACTGAAAGCCCTGCCCCGACGAGCGCAATCGCGGTCAGATAGGCATCGTCATTATTGGTGACAACCACCGTGCGATCCCCCGGCGAGACAGCGTAATTCACCACATAATCACGCATGGAGGCTGCCAGCATCACACCCGGAATATCGTTACCGGCGAAGGACAAGGGCCGTTCAATCGCGCCCGTGGCGGTGATGATATGGCCTGCACGGATACGCCAGACCCGCTGCTTGGGGCGGCCATCGCCGGGGGTATGGTCGGCCACCCGCTCATTCGCCAGCACATAGCCGTGATCGTAGACGCCAGCGCCCATGCAGCGGGTGCGCAGGGTGACGTTCTTCATGGTTTTCAACGCATCGACGGCGGATTTCACCCATTCCTCGGCGGGCTCGTTTTCAACCTCGTCGCCATCAACGACAGCACGCCCCCCCCAATGGGCGGTTTGTTCGATCAGCATCACCCGCTTGCCGGCCTGCCCTGCGGTCAAAGCCGCTTGCAAGCCTGCAATGCCGCCGCCGATGATCAACAGGTCACAAAACCCGTAGACATATTCATAGCGGTCTGCGTCCGGCTCTTGCGGCGCGGGGCCGAGGCCTGCGGATTTGCGGATGATCGGTTCAAACAGGTGTTTCCACGCGGCGCGGGGGTGGATGAAGGTCTTGTAGTAAAAGCCTGCAGGCAGGAAACGGGCGGCATAGTTGTTCACCACGCCCACGTCGAATTCGAGGCTGGGCCAATGGTTCTGGCTGGCCGCTTCCAGACCGGCAAAAAGCTCGGTCGTGGTCGCGCGCTGGTTCGGCTCCATCCGGTCGGACCGGCCAAGCGTGACGAGGGCGTTGGGCTCTTCCGGCCCTGCCGCCACGATGCCGCGCGGACGGTGGTATTTGAACGAGCGGCCCACCAGCATCTGGTCATTGGCGAGCAGAGCCGAAGCCAGCGTGTCGCCTGCGTGGCCGATCATGCGGCGGCCGTTGAAGGTGAATTCGGCGCGGGTGGACCGGTCGATCAACCGGCCACCGGATTGGAGACGCGTGCTCATTTATAACCCTCCCACTCCGGGCGTTTGGCCGTGATCTTGGCTTGCAGGTCGGCAGGCGGTTCTTTGGACTGCGCAGGATAGGTGCCGAACACCTCGAGCGTGTTGGTGTCGCGCGCGGCCAGAAACCACTTGCCGCAGCCATAGGCATGGCGCCAGCGTTCGAAATGCACGCCTTTGGGGTTTTTGCGGGCAAACATATAGGACTCGAATTCTTCCGCGCTGGAGCC
>JBFHGI010000556.1:0-2214 GCA_041583175.1 Pseudorhodobacter sp.
ATAAATCTGCAATGATCCTACCCGCCATCGCCTTGATTATCGCTGGCATCCTGTCGTCGGTCTTTATCGTGGATGAGCGGGAACGTGTGCTCGTTCTGCAATTCGGTCAGGTGAAGGCCGTGAAGGAAGAGCCGGGACTTGGTTTCAAAGTGCCGCTGATTCAAGAGGTTGTGCGCTATGACGACCGTATTCTGGGCCTGTTGACCCAGCCGTTGGAAGTGACGCCTCTGGATGACCGCCGTCTTGTGGTCGATGCTTTCGCGCGGTGGCGCATCGTCGATCTGGTGGATTTCCGGGAATCGGTCGGGACCGAAGGCGTGCGCGCCGCGCAAGTGCGGATCGAACGGATCCTGAATGCCGCCATTCGGGAAGTTCTGGGTGCGGTTCCGTCGCAGCGGGTTTTGTCGGAAGACCGGACCAGCCTGATGAACCTGATCCGCGATCAGGCCCGCCGTCAGGCCCTGAGCCTTGGCGTCGAGGTGGTTGACGTGCGTCTGACCCGCACCGACCTGCCGGAACAGAACCTTGCCGCCACCTTTGCCCGGATGCGGGCCGAGCGGGAACGCGAAGCCGCTGACGAGATCGCGCGCGGTAACGAGGCCGCGCAGCGGGTTCGCGCCAGCGCCGACCGGACCGTGGTGGAGCTGACCTCGCAAGCGCGCAAGGAATCGGAAGTGATCCGCGGTGAGGCTGACGGCCAGCGCAACGCGATCTATGCCGAGGCTTTTGGTCGTGATCCGGAGTTTTTCGCCTTCACCCGCTCACTCACAAGTTACGAGCGGGCTTTGAAAGGGGGCAATTCCTCGATCGTGATGCAGCCGGATAGCCAGTTCTTCGACTATCTGCGCAGCGACCAGGCACCCGCTTCGGAATAAGCGGATAAGCTGAAATCAGGCCCCGGCTCCGATATGAGCCGGGGCCTTTTGCTTTGAATAGATGAGATTTTTCAAGCAACGGCCCGCAGTGTCGCCGAACAGGTCCGGCAGCGTGCCGGCCAGTACCGGCGCGGGACGGCCGAAGATGAAAAATCCGTTCACGTCCTGTTGAGCGTGCGCGACCGGGTTTGAATTGCGCTGGAATGCGCTTAGATAGAAGTTAGTCTTGCAATGACTGATGCGCCGCTTAGGGTTGTCCCGGCGCAAGGTTGCGAAACGATGAAGAGGAGTTTCGAGTGCAATCAAATAGCATTTCAACCAACCGGTTCACGGAAGATGCCCGTCAGACCGGGATGATGCGCGGCTTGACCGCGCTGGTTTTGAGCGCGGCTTTGGTTTTGGGGCAGGCCCTTTCGGCTGAGGCGCGCGGCGCCCCCGAAAGCTTTGCCGATCTTGCGCAGAGCATCAGCCCTGCGGTGGTGAATATCACCACCTCTACCACGGTTGCCGCGAGTGCCGAAGGGTCCCCACAGGTGCCGCCAGGGTCCCCCTTTGAGGATTTCTTCAAGGATTTCATGGATCGCAACGGCCAAGGTGATAGCAAGCCGCGCCGGTCCGAGGCTTTGGGCTCGGGCTTCGTGATTTCCGAAGACGGCTATATCGTGACGAACAATCACGTTATCGACAAAGCCGATGAGATCGAGATCGAGTTCTTTTCGGGCAAGCGTCTGGATGCCAAGCTGATCGGCACCGACCCGAAAACCGATATCGCGCTTTTGAAAGTGGAAAGCGATACGCCGTTGCCTTTCGTGCCTTTTGGCAATTCCGACCTGATGCGCGTGGGCGATTGGGTTATCGCGATGGGTAACCCGTTGGGGCAGGGATTCTCGGTGTCTGCGGGGATCATTTCGGCCCGTGGGCGCGCCCTGTCGGGGACTTATGACGATTACCTGCAAACCGATGCGGCGATCAACCGGGGCAACTCCGGTGGGCCGCTGTTCAACATGGACGGGCAGGTTGTGGGCGTGAACACAGCCATTCTGTCGCCGACGGGCGGCTCTATCGGGATCGGCTTCTCGATGGCGTCGAATGTGGTGACGAAGGTGGTCGGCCAGTTGAAAGAGTTTGGCGAAACCCGTCGTGGCTGGTTGGGCGTGCGTATTCAGGACGTAACGCCGGATGTGGCCGAGGCGATGGGGCTGGCGGATGCCAAGGGCGCACTGATCACCGATGTGCCGGAAGGGCCTGCGATGGATGCGGGGATGCTGGCGGGTGATGTCATCACCTCGTTCGATGGCTCGGATGTGGCCGATACGCGCGAATTGGTGCGCCGCGTCGC
>JBFHGI010000557.1:0-2202 GCA_041583175.1 Pseudorhodobacter sp.
CAGCGACCCATTCCAGTGCCTCTCTCTGTCGCTGGGTCAACGCACGCTTGGCGCTGCGCATCGGCAGGCTCGTGATTTTAAGATGCATCATATGTGCGATCGCCGTGATCTCGTCCGCGCGATCCGCCCAGATCGCATCGACATCATCGTGGCTCATATCCTTTTCGGCGATCAGCGCGAAGGCCCCTTTGATGCGGTGGCAGGTTTCGGGAAAGCTGATGGCAATGCCCGCATTCACCCCGAGCCTTTGGGCAACCGACAAAGCCGAAAGCTCCGAGGCGGTCAAGCGCCCGGCTTTCCTGTCTTCCTCCACCCAGCGCCAGGTGCAGGTGCCTGTATTGCTCATGACCCAACGGAACATCGGTGTTCTCGCAAACTGCCCACCAGCGAAATATTCCTTCATCACACTTTCATCCGCGGTGGACAGGTAAAGCGCATCGTCGGGGTCACCGATGGAGTTCTCAAACCGAAAACGGGTAAGCCCATAGTTGAGGCGGGAAAACCCAAGCGGGGCAAAATGGCTCACCACCAACCCCCAAACGTCTTCAATGGTTTCTGATCGGGCGATTGCGCTGAGAAGGTTTAGGGTCACTGCTCTGCATACCTCGACAAGTCTTGGTTCCAGCGCCCTCACTTGCGCTGCCATGTCTTCTTACTAAGCGAAAGATGTGGGCCCTGTCGACCGCAGGCCCATGCATTTTGCCGGAGACAGAGGCAGCGGAGCAGTTTCAGCCCTTGGGATCAGCCAGGGGTTGATTGCCTTACCAAGCCAATCCCGCAGGGGAAGCGCTGCTTTACTGGGCGGCGCTGCGTATCGTGTCGCGTCGGCAAGCGGCCAATGTTCGCGCTGTCAGCGCCGGGGCAAGCCTTGCCATTGCGTCATATTGCGTCAGGAACACATCGCCGGTCAGATCATGCATGAAGTGGCTACGGCGCAGCCGGTCCATAACGGGGCCCTTCACTTCCGACAAATGCAATGTCACGCCAGAGGCTTTGAGCATTGTATTGATCGCCTCAAGGCTTTCCAGTGCCGAACTGTCAACCTCGTTCACGGCCGGAAACATCAAGACGAGATGCCTTATTTCCGGATTGGCGGCGATTTTGTCCTGAACGAAATCCTCCAGAAAACGGGCATTGGGGAAATAGAGGCTTTCATCCACGCGCACCGTCAACACGTCCGGTGCGGTAACAACAGCGTGGCGGTCGATGTTGCGGAAATGCTCGGTCCCCGGCACCTGACCCACAATCGCGACATGCGGGCGCGAGGTGCGATAGAGATGCAGGAACAGTGACAGTGCAACGCCAGCAAGGATACCCGCCTCGACGCCGAATCCCAGCGTGACAAGGATGGTCGCGACCATCGCGGCACCGTCGGTTCGGCTATAGGCCAAGGTGCGCCGGATCGCGCCCAGATCAACCAGCGTCAGAACAGCCAGAATGATCGTCGCAGCCAGGGTGGCCTTGGGCAGGAAGAACAACAGCGGTGTCAGGAACACGGTCGCCAATGCCATGCCGATGGCGGTAAACGCGCCGGCGGCTGGCGTCTGCGCCCCGGCATCAAAATTCACGACCGAACGCGAAAACCCGCCCGTCACCGGAAACCCGCCCGAAATGGCAGAACCGACGTTACAAGCCCCCAAGGCCACAAGCTCTTGGTTCGGGTCAATCCGCTGGCGGCGTTTGGCGGCCAGGGTCTGCGCTACCGAGATCGTCTCCACATAGCCCACAATGGCGATCAGCAGCGCAGGCACCGCAATTTGCGACCATAGCGTCAGGTCAAACGGGGGCAGGGTAGGGGTCGGCAATCCTTGTGGCACAGTCCCCACAATCGCCACCCCATAACCATCCAACCCGAAGAGATAAGTCACCAGCGTCGTCACAACAACCGCCGCGACCGGCGCTGCGCGGGTCAAAACGGTTGCAAGGCTTGCACTGATGCCACGCGCCAGAAGCCACGCTTTCAGATGCTTGCGGGACCAGAACAAAAAGCCAACTGCGCCACCGCCCAGAGCCAAGGTAAAAATGTTGACATCCAGAAGGTTAGCGAAAATCCCGTGCAACAGTTCCAGCAAGGTTTCACCACTGGCCTTGATGCCCAGCAGATGCGGTACCTGACCCGCTGCAATGATCAGCCCCGACGCGGTGATAAAGCCGGAAATCACCGGATGGCTCAGGAAATTTGCGACAAAACCCAGTCGCAGC
>JBFHGI010000558.1:0-2200 GCA_041583175.1 Pseudorhodobacter sp.
CTCTCGATTGCGGAAACCACTGTGAAGGCCCATGTGACGGCAATCATGCGCAAGCTGGGGGTGCAGAGCCGCACGCAGGCCGTGCTGATCGCGAAAGAGGCTAGCTTTTCCGGTATCTTGCCCGATAGTGAGAGCTAACTGGGGAAGGGGATGCCATTGCCAGAGACGTCAGAGCCAGCGAGCCCATTGCTTGCCCGCGCCCATGTCGGGGCGGAGGAGCCGGATGCCATTGAAGCATTGGCGCAAGGCTTGGGGCCGGGGCCTTTTGCGGTCGTTATCCTCTTTCTCTCGCCCACAGCGCCGCTTTCCGCTATCGCGGCGCAAAGCCGATCTGCCTTCGGGGCGACGCCTGTCATTGGTTGCACAACGGCGGGTGAGATTACCGAAGACGGTTACGCAGAAGGCAGCATCGTGGCCATCGGCCTGCCACAAGCCCATTTCGTGACAGACCCGATCCTGATCCCCGATCTGTCGCAGCTGAACCGCGACCAGTTGATCGGCCAGTTGATCCGTGCGCGTCAGGCCCTTGCCACCCAAGCCCCCCATTGGGCGCATGAGTTCGGCTTCTTGCTCGTCGATGGCCTGTCGCTGAAAGAGGATGATCTGGCCTTCATTCTTGCCTCCGGCCTTGGTCCGGTGCCGTTCTTTGGCGGCTCGGCGGGGGATGGCACGGCGTTCGGGCAAACCTTCATCCTGTATCAGGGCAAGATTTGCGCCAATGCTGCCGTGCTTGCACTCGTGCGGTCAGACTGCCGCGCGCATGTATTCAAGCTCGACCATCTGCGCCCCACCGACCGCCGCATGGTCGTCACCAGTGCCACGCCTGCGGCCCGTGTCGTGCATCAGATCAACGCCGAACCCGCCGCGCAGGAATATGCGCGGTTGCTGGGCAAAGACCCGTCCCAACTCTCGCCCTTCATCTTTGCCGCGCATCCGGTTCTGGTGCGCATCGGCGGACAGCACCATGTGCGCGCGATCCGGCAAGTGGCCCCCAATGGCGATCTGGTGTTTTTCTCGGCCATTGATGAAGGTCTGGTGCTGACGCTGGCGGAACCGCAAGACATGGTCAGCCATCTGGCGCAGGGCTTGGATGCGCTGTCTGCTGGCGGTATGCAACCAAGCATTCTGGCCTGCGACTGTCTGCTTCGGCGGGTGGAGGCGCAGGAAAAGCAGATGGCAGGTGCCATTTCCAGCCTGCTGCGTAACCATGGGGTGACCGGGTTTTCCACCTATGGCGAGCAGATGGGCGGGATGCATGTGAACCAGACACTGACGGGCGTCGCGCTCTATCCGCCGGGAAGTTGAGCGATGGAGCCGGCCCCCCAGCATGACCTGATAAACCCCGCCGACCCGCCGGCCCAGCAGATGCAAAAGCTGCTGCAAATCGCCGATGCGCTGATGCGGCGGGTGGAGCAGGCCACCGATGACGGGGGGGCAGCCTATACACAGTTTCAACGGGCAGTGCTGCTGGAGGACCAAGTGCGGGAGCGCACCCGCGATCTGGAACGCGCGCTGGATCTGCTGAACCTGTCCAACGCCCGACTGGGCGAGGCGAACCGCGCCACCGAGGCCGCGCGCCGGAACCTCTCCAACGCGATTGAAACCGTGCAGGAAGGCTTCGCGCTGTTTGACAGCAATGACCAACTCGTCTTATGCAATTCACGCTTTGGCATGTTCCTGCGCGATCTCTATCCCGTGCTGCATCCGGGCCTGACATTCGAGGATTATGTCACCCGCGTCAGCCTGTCGCCACATCTGACCTTGCCGCCGGGCGATACGGCGGCGCAATGGGCCGCCCGCCGCTTGCGCCAGCACCATGAGCGCCATGTCATGTTCAACGCGCGGATGGATGGCGACCATTGGATTCAGGTGTCGGAACACCGGATGCCCGATGGCGGCACCGTGATTTTGCAAACCGATGTGACCGACATCATCCGGCTGGAGCGGCAGGAACGCGGCAAGATGCTGGACGCGCAGGCCAAACTGATCCGCGCCACGCTGGAACACCTCAACCAAGGGGTCTGTATATTCGATGCCGATCAACGGCTTGTTGGCTGGAATCAAAAGCTAGGCAGCCTGTTGGGGATTCCGTTGCCGCGGCTGCGGTTGGGGGCCTCGTTTGACGGGCTGCTGGACCGTTTCGCCGCCGAGGCCAAGTTTCACGAAACCTCGCGCGCGGCAGTGGCGGAATGGGCGGCGA
>JBFHGI010000559.1:0-2198 GCA_041583175.1 Pseudorhodobacter sp.
CTGTCCAAAGAACATTCTGCCTTCATGGCCCCGATGCTTGCGACCCGAGGCATTGCCACCGCCGTGCCGGATTACACCCTTGCCCCAGCCGCGTCGCTGACGGAAATCACCCGCCAGTTGCGCGCAGCTTTTGCCCATTTGTGGCACAACGCAGCGACGCTGGGCATCAATCGGGACAGAATTGTCGTGGGCGGCTCTTCGGCGGGTGGGCATCTGGCTGCAGCTTTGGCCATGCCGGGTTGGCAGGCGGATTTCGGATTGCCACCGCAGCCCATCCGCGCGGCCCTGCCGATCAGCGGGTTGTTCGATCTTGGCCCCATCGCGCGCAGCCATGTGCAGGGCTGGATGAATCTGACTGCTACGGAAGTTGCCACCCTCAGCCCCTTGCGTCATGCCAAGGGTACTGCGCGCAGCCATGTCGCCGTGGCCGAGGTTGAAACCGCTGGCTTTCACCGCCAGTCACAGGCTTATGCAACTGCGCTTGGTGCGCCCTTGCTGACAGCGCCGGCGCGCAATCACTTCGATGTTATTCTGGATCTGATGCAGGATGACACTGCCCTGTCACAAACGCTCTTGCAGCTATTCAGCGATTAATCCGCCTCTGGCGCGACCGCTTTCGCGACCAGAGACACAAGCTGTCTCTGGCTGACCAAAAGCGCCTCATAATTCGGGGCGCTGGTTTTAAGACCCTTGAGCGCTGCCATAAGCATTTGCGCAAAAGACAAAGCTGTGCCGTATTCCGCCCCCAACCCGCGCGTGGCGAAGAACGTGGCGAACAGAGCCGTCATTTTTGCCTCGCCCTCCGCAACGATATCCGCGCCAATGGCGAAACCGGCATCCAGAACCTCATTCCCATGCGGCGAAGTGAGGATCATTTCCATCAGTGCGCCGTTCTTGGCCTGCAAAGCTGCAGTCAAGGCTTCTTCTGGGGGGGAATCGGCTTGCGTTAAGGCATTTTCCATCCCGGCAATTGCCAGCTCGAAATACTGGCTGGCGAGGCTGCGGAATATGTCTTCCTTGTTCTTGAACCGAAGATAGAGCGCCGCGCGTGACATGCCCGCTCCTTGCGCTATGTCCTCCATCGAGGTGCGCCGATAGCCGTAAAGGGCGAAGGCGCGCAGGGCAGCATTCGCGATGGTCAGTTCTTTCAGGGCGGGGGCGCTATGGTTCATCCAAGTAATTTGACAATATGGACTAAAAATGTCAAATTGACATACTGACATTTTTCTCTCAATTTGTCAAAATCTGAGGGATTGGAGCATGTGATGGCCTATAGTCTGACTGTGAACGGCGAAAGCCAAGCGATTGACATGCCCGGCGATACGCCCCTGCTTTGGGCGTTGCGCGATGGCTTGCATCTGACAGGTACCAAATTCGGCTGCGGCGTCGCTGCCTGTGGGGCCTGCACCGTGCATCTGGACGGGGTTGCCGTGCGGTCCTGCCAAACCGCATTAGAGGATGCGGTGGGCGCGCAGATCAAAACGATTGAAGGCATCGGGACGCCGGATGCATTGGCGCCCATTCAAGCAGCGTGGTTGGAACATCAAGTCGCGCAGTGCGGCTACTGCCAGTCGGGCCAGATTATGCAGGCCGCCAGCCTCCTGGCCGAAAACCCGAACCCGACCGATGCGGATATTGACGCCGCGATGGAAGGCAATCTGTGCCGCTGCGGCACTTACCCGCGTATCCGCGCCGCCATTCACTCTGCCGCTGCCAAGATGAAAGGCTGACCCATGGGACGCATGAAAACCATTGCCCGCCGGACCTTCTTGATCGGCTCTGCCGCTATTGCCGGGGGTGTCGTCTTTGGCACCTATGCCTATAAAAAACCGATCCCCAATCCGCTGAAAGCCGGTGCAATCACGCCCTATGTGTTGATTGATGCGCGGGGCATCACGCTGATCGCGCCCCGCGCCGAAATGGGGCAGGGGGTGCAGACCACCCTCGCCGCACTGCTGGCCGAGGAGATGGATTTGGACTGGGATCAGGTGCAGGTGATGCACGGTCCCGCCTCGCGCGCCTATTTCAACGCGGCGGTGCTGGAGGAAGGCGTGCCATTCGCGCCGACGGATGAAAGCTGGCTGGCCGAAACCGCGCGAGGCGCGATGCACATCCCCGCAAAGTTTCTGGGTTTGCAGATCACGGGGGGCTCGTCCTCCACCCCCGACGCGTTTGACAAGATGCGCGCCGCCGGGGCC
>JBFHGI010000560.1:0-2194 GCA_041583175.1 Pseudorhodobacter sp.
CCGAAGGCCAGCCCTTTTCCTTCGAGATCTTGTTGACCAATGGGGCGTCAGAAAACATCACTATCGCCAATATGTATATCGAGGCGCTGAAACCCTTGGGCATCACCGCAAACCTGACCACCATCGACAGCGCCCAGATGACTGAACGTACCAATGCCTATGATTTCGATATGACCCATATGATCCGCAACATGTCCCTCTCGCCGGGGAATGAGCAAACCTTCTACTGGGGCTCGGCGGGCGTGACCGAGCCGGGCAGCCGTAATCTGATGGGCATGCACTCCGCCGCTGCCGAGGCGATGATAGCAGCCTTGCTCAACGCAACGACCGAGGAAGACTTCATCGCGGCCACCCGCGCGCTTGACCGGGTTTTAACTGCCGGGCGCTATGTCATACCCTTCTGGTTTTCAAAATTTTCGCGGCTGGCGCATGTGAAAGAATTGAAATACCCGTCAACACTCCCAGTTTATGGGGATTGGCCGGGCTTCCAGCCCGATGTCTGGTGGTACGAAGAATAACAAAGTCCGCACAAAGCGCGACATCTGAATGAGGTGAGAAAAGGCAAATGAAACAGAAGATCGTAAAACTCCGCCCCTTGGCAGCCGTGCTTTTGCTGGCGGCCCTAACAGCTTGCGGTACAGTCGACGGCATCGGGCGCGACATTTCCTCTGCGTCAAATCGCGTCTCCAATATGTTCTGATTTTTCTTGAGACGGGGGGTGCAGGGGCGTATATGGGCGCATCTGGGCCAGTCCGACCCTGCCTATAAAAAGGTATGCCCCTTTGTCCCCCCTATCGCAACCGACTGACAGCAAGCCCGCGCGGTTCCGTCCGGTGCTGCACCCTGTCACGCTCAATATCCTTGTCGCGCTGTTCATTATGGCGGTGCATAACAACACATTCTGGCAGCGCAATGCCGCAGCTTTTGGCGATACGCTGAATGTGGTGGTTCTTGGCGGCGCGGTTTTTGCGCTGACATGGCTGATTGCGACGCTGTTCGCAGTGCGCTGGCTGCAAAAGCCGGTTCTGGTGTTTCTGCTGATCCTCGGGGCGGTGACCTCCTATTATCAGGATACGCTGGGGGCTACGATTGATCGGGAAATGGTGCAAAACGCGCTGACCACCACGGTCACGGAATCCAAGCATCTAATTACCCCCAGCTTCGTGTTCCATGTGCTCTGGGCGGGGGTTTTGCCTGCAATTCTGGTGATCTGGACGCGGGTGACCCGCGCCCCCTATCTGCGCGCGGCTTTGACCTGGGTGGCAAGCGGGGTTGCGGCGGCGGGGATGTGCGTCGGCTTGTTGCTAACCGATTTCGCGACCTATTCGGTGACGTTGCGGGCGGATAAGCAGTTGATGAAAGCTTACCAGCCCGGCGCACCGCTGGGGGCCACGCTGCGCTATGTCCGCATGATCCAGAAATCCAAGCGCCTGCCGCTGGAGGCCTATGCGACAGATGCCCATACGGATGAGGAAGTCGCCAGCGCCACCAAGCCCATCCTGCTGGTGATCGTCGCGGGAGAGACGGCGCGCGCGCAGAACTTCCAGCTTGGCGGCTATGCCCGCGAAACCAATCCCGAACTGTCCAAGCGCGATATCACCTATTTCACCAATGTCTCCAGTTGTGGCACAGCGACTGCCGTGTCCCTGCCGTGCATGTTTTCACATCTCGGGCGCTCCGATTACAGCTATGAAGGCGGGCTGGCTTCGGAGAACCTGCTCGATGTGATGCACCGCGCCGGCTATCATATCGAATGGTGGGATAATAACACCGGCGACAAGCAGATTGCCGGACGGTTTGAGGTGACATCGCTGATCAATTCCACCGACACGCGCTTTTGCGCGGATGGCGAATGCACCGATGGCATCTTTCTCGACAAGCTTGCCGATTACGCCAAGAACATCACGCAAAACACTGTTCTGGTGCTGCATATGATCGGCAGCCACGGCCCGTCCTACTATCTCCGCTACCCCAAGGAATTCGAGAAATTCACCCCGACTTGCCAGACGGCAGAGTTGAACGAGTGCTCGAATGAAGAGATCACGAATGCCTATGACAATACGATCCTGTACACGGATCATATTCTGGCAAGCATGATCGACATTCTGGCAGCGCAAACCACCGCCCTGCCCGCGCTTGTCTATGCCTCGGATCATGGGGAATCCTTGGGGGAAAACGGGCTATACTTGCACGG
>JBFHGI010000561.1:0-2183 GCA_041583175.1 Pseudorhodobacter sp.
GCGCCGCCAACTGTGCAGGAAAATTGCAGATCCCTTACCCGGCACGGCATCTGGCCAGTTCCAATCCGTGATCATCACCAGATCATAAAGCGGGTCCGCTCGGCGCATCATCTCATGGCTGAACGGGTGCGGCGCACGCACCAAGCGGTTATAGGCCGGGTCCGCCACATCATCAGACCACAGATCGCCCAGCCTGATCGGTTGCGCCCAAGCGGGAAGGCTGGCCCCGCGCAATCGGTCGGGGCGGTAATACATGCCCATGATCCGATGTACTCCCACAGGCGTCGCGCCATCGCCCTCGCGCTTGTCCGCCCGTATTCCGCCCCGCCCGATGGTGCAGGCAAAGCGACGGCCCGCAAACAGCAGCCCCGTCGGGGTTAGCCGTAAATCGCCCGTCATAGCAAATGCCCCGATTTGGCGGCCTTGGTCGCCAGATAGGCGGCGTTCTGGTCGGTTTCCCCGACGCGCAGCGGCACCCGTTCGGCCACACGGATGCCCATCGCTTCCATCATCACAATTTTTGCAGGGTTATTGGTCAGCAATCGCACCGCCGAAAAACCCAACTCCCGCAAGATCGTGGCCCCCAGACGGAAGTCGCGCTCGTCATCCTCAAACCCGAGACGATGGTTGGCCTCGACAGTGTCAAATCCTTGATCCTGCAAGGAATAGGCACGCATTTTGTTGGCAAGGCCGATGCCGCGCCCCTCTTGGTTCAAATAGAGCAAGATTCCCGCGCCCTCGGCACCCATCTGGGTCAGGGCGGCGTGCAACTGCGGGCCGCAATCGCATTTCAGGCTGCCCAGCACATCCCCGGTAAAGCACGCGGAATGGAGCCGCGCCAGAACGGGGGCGGCACGGTCGGGGCGTCCCACCTCTATCGCGTAATGTTCTGGTCCGCCGTCTTCGGGGCGTAACACATGCACGCGGCCGGCACCTGCCGCTGCCATCGGCAAACGCGCCGCACTGACGGGATGCAAAGGCGAGCTGCGCGTCAGTTCCGGCATGATCGCGGCGAGGGACAGGCGAGTCAGCGCCTCGGTCCCCGGCAGATCCCGGGGCACGGCGACGGCAACAATGGCAGGTAACAGCGGTGCGGATTTCGCAAGCAGTATCGCCGCGCGGTGCAAATCGGCAGGGCCATCGCGCAGACTACGCAAGGGGCCCTTCATCGGAAAGCGCAGATCATCCGCCGGGTCCGCCAGCGCGCGCAACCAGTCCATTCCGGCGTCAGGCGGCACGGCAATGCGCACAAGATCACCGTCATAGGCCGGCGTTTTCAGGGTTTCAGCCCGCCGCGCCGTCAGCGCCAGCTCCAGCGGGCCGAGGGCTTTCATTTCATCCATTCGCGAATGGCCAAGCGATTCCACCGCGACGACAAGCAAAGCCCGCGCGCCATCCTGCACCAGAACCGGGACACCCATGCGCAAATCGCCCCGCGCGCGAGTCAGTTGTTCAACGATAGAAAGGTCGAGCGCCATACTTGCGTCCTTGTTCTGCACGCTTGCTGTAACCCTAGCCGCAGGAAATTGAAACATACTGCCCCATTCTGACACGTCCGCGTGAGAAGTTTGCAGCATATCTTGTCGAAAAGGTGTTGCGGGCGCATCTCATGGGCAAGCAAGAAGGAGCATCACAATGGCATCATTGCGCAAAATACTTTTGGTAGACGACGATGACGACCTGCGCGAAGCGCTAAGCGAGCAATTGGTCATGACCGAAGATTTCGATGTATTCGAAGCCGGGAACGGCGCCGAAGGCATGGAAAAGGCGAAGGCAGAGCTTTATGACCTTGTGATCCTCGATGTCGGCTTGCCCGATACTGATGGCCGCGAATTGTGCCGCCGCATGCGCAAAGTTGGCGTGAAAAGCCCGATTCTTATGCTGACCGGCCATGATACCGATGCCGATACCATTCTGGGCCTCGACGCGGGAGCGAATGATTACATCACCAAGCCGTTCAAGTTTCCGGTTCTTCTGGCCCGTATCCGCGCGCAACTGCGCCAGCACGAACAGTCGGAAGATGCGGTGTTCCAGCTTGGGCCGTATACCTTCAAACCCGCGCAAAAGCTGTTGCTGGATGAGAAGGAAAAGAAAATCCGTCTGACCGAGAAAGAGACGAATATTCTGAAATTCCTCTATCGCGCGTCGTCCAGCGTGGTGGCGCGGGATGTGCTGCTACATGA
>JBFHGI010000562.1:0-2181 GCA_041583175.1 Pseudorhodobacter sp.
CCGCGCTCCAAGCGCCTATATGTACTTCTCATCCTCTCTTGATGGTGGTTCCAGCTTCGGTTGCGCTTGTCCTTGTGACTTGCCGCTGCTTGATTCCCCGATGGTGGCCATTCTCGCTTTCTCGATCCCGATAGCGGCGCGTGATAAATCGCGCTCTATGTCAGCCGTCATCGCCCCGGAGCAGATGTTGTTTTTGGGACCGCCGGAACTTTCAGCTTGTCGGGATTGGTAACAGACACACTGGTCCAGCCCGTCGAAGGGACAGATTCAATTTGGAATCCAATTCCAGAATGGCAGGATTACAGCTTGATCCGGTAACGCACATGCCCGTCTGTCGGGGTGTAGCTGTCGTAGAGCTTGCGCGCGCGAGTGTTGCTTTCATCGGTGTGCCAATAAAGTCGCGCATAGCCCTTTGTGCGGCAAATGGCGATGAGATCATCCATCAAAGCACGGCCCGCGCCGCAGCCCCGCGCGGATTCGGCTAGGAACAGATCTTCGAGATAGCAATCCGCACCCGCGGCCCAGGTCGAGAGATGGGTGTGGTATAAAGCAAAGCCGACCAGCTTGCCCCCCATCTCGGCGCCGCGCCCTTGCAAAACCGCTGAAGGATGGATGATCCGCGCCCAGGTTTGATCTGTGATTTCCGGCGCAAGTTCTACGTTATAAAACGCCAGATACTGCGCCCACAACGCACGCCATGTCGCTTCATCCTCGGGCAAGATGCTTCTGATTGTTGGTGTCATGGTCCGGCTTTCTTTTCGGCAAAAATATCCCACGGGGGTCCGGGGGTGTGAAACCCCCGGCGCTGGCTTGGGGCGGTGGGCGGCGGCGAGCGCTCCCGTTCAGCGCGTCAAACGCTCCAGCACCCGCGCCCAGGACCGGATACCTTTGTGAAAACTCTCCAGATCATATTTCTCGTTCGGAGAGTGGATCTGGTCGTCGTCCTTGCCAAAACCGATCAGCATCGCATCCATATCCAGATAGGTTTTGAAATAGCCGGCAATCGGGATGGACCCGCCGCAACCGACATAGGCCGCTGCCACGCCCCATTCATCGGTCAGGGCGGCGCGGGCGGGTTCAAATGCGGGGTTTTCCACGCTCATCTGCCCTGCGGGGCTATTGCCATGCGCTTTGAATGCCACCGTGCAATCTGCTGGAAGCTGGGATTCGACATAGGCGCGGAACGCCTCGCGAATGGCAAAAGGGTCTTGGGTGCCGACAAGGCGGAAGCTGATCTTGGCATGGGCCTCGGCGGGCAGCACGGTTTTGAACCCGTCGCCGGTGTAGCCGCCCCAGATGCCGTTCACTTCGCAGGTGGGGCGGGACCAGATCATTTCCAGCGGCGTGCGGTCCTGCTCGCCCGCTGGTTCCGACAACCCGACATCGCCAAGGAAAGCCGCATGATCAAAGGCCAGGCCTTGCCATTGTGCCCGCATCTCGTCCGAAAGCTCCGGCACGCCGTCATAGAACCCTGGTAAGGTGATGCGGCCGGTGTCATCATGCAACCCGGCAAGGATGCGGGACAGGACGCGGATAGGGTTCGCGGCCAAACCGCCGAACATGCCGGAATGCAGGTCCTTGTTGGCGGCATGAATCGTCAGTTCCTCGCCCAGCAATCCGCGCAACATGGTCACGATGGCCGGGGTTTTGGATTGAAACAGCCCGGTGTCGCAAATCAGGGCCACGTCGGCGCGCAGCTCCTCGGCGTTTTCCTGCATGAAGGGAATCAGCGAAGGAGAGCCGGATTCCTCTTCCCCCTCCAGAAAGATCGTCAAGCGGCAGGGCAGGGTGCCATGTTCGGCCTTCCACGCGCGGCAGGCTTCCAGAAAGGTCATCAACTGGCCTTTGTCATCCGACGAACCGCGCCCGCGGATGACGCGCCCCGCGGGGGTATCTTCAACCTGCGGATCAAAGGGATCACGGTCCCACAGGTTCAGCGGGTCCACGGGTTGCACATCATAGTGCCCGTAGAACAGCAGATGCGGGCCGTTTGCCTCGGGTGCATCGAAATGGGCCACAACCATCGGATGGCCGGGCGTCGGGCGTTTGCTGGCCTCGAACCCCAAGCTTTGCAGATCCTCCACCAGCCAGTCCGCGGCGCGGTCACATTCGGCCTTGAAGGCCGGATCAGTCGAGATCGAGGGGATTCGCAGCAGGTCCAGCAGTCGGTCGGTGGCCTGC
>JBFHGI010000563.1:0-2180 GCA_041583175.1 Pseudorhodobacter sp.
CTTCATCCAGCGCGCCAGCCTGCATCATCTGGTCGAACCGTTGGTCTATCCGCCTATTCAGCCAGTCGACCTGCGGGCGCAACACAATCGGCTCCACCTGTGCCAAAGGAAGAAGCGCGGGGCCGGTGTCCCGCTGCCAGGCCGCCAGACCCCGCCCGGTTGCCGCCTGCACCTCCCAGGCGCGTTGGACCCGCGCCGGATTGGCGCAATCGATTCGCCCGGCGGTATCCGCATCGATCTCCGCCAATAGCGCGCCAAACCCTTCTTCGCGGACCCGCCTATCCGCGTCCGATCGTACCGCAGCAGGTATGGCAGGAATCTCCGCCAAGCCTTCCGTCAAGGCCCTGAAATAAAGCCCGGTCCCGCCGACAATCACAGGGCGCAAACCCTCGGCCAGCACATCGCGCATGTCGCGCAACCAGTGACCAACAGAATAGGGCTCTTCCCGCCCGACATGGCCATAAAGCCGGTGGGGCAGGGCCGCTTCTTCTTCAACGCTTGGCCGCGCCGTCAAAAGCCGCCAACAGCCATAAACCTGCAATGCATCGGCATTCACCACCACACCACCGCCCTGCGCCACGATCCGGGCCGCCAGGGACGATTTGCCGCTTGCTGTCGGTCCGGCAATCAAAACCGGCCGCTCACTCGGTATTGCGACAATTGCCGCCTCTGCATCGCCCATTCGCGCCCATCTTTCTGTTCGGCGAAAATATCCTCGGGGGGAGTCCCGTTTGCCTGTGGCGAACGGGATGGGGGGCAGACAGCCCCCCGCGCCGCTTTCCACCCGAACTGCGGTATCATCGGTTGAACCTCCGCCCGTTTTGCGACATTTTGCGCGATAGTCCAAGCCGCGATCTGCCGAACTGCGGCCCCAGCCAGTCAGGAACCCCGAAATGTCCGTCTCCCCCACCGACCACCCCACAACCACCCATGGCCGCGTTATGCTCAAGATCTCGGGGGAGGCGTTGATGGGCGATCAAGGATTCGGTCTGCACCCGCCAACCGTGGCCCGCATCGCACAAGAGGTCAAAACCGTGCATGATCTGGGGGTTGAGATCTGCATGGTCATCGGTGGTGGCAATATCTTCCGCGGTCTCCAAGGCTCCGCCCAGGGGATGGAACGCACCACCGCCGACTATATGGGCATGCTCGCCACCGTGATGAACGCGCTGGCCATGCAGGCGGCCCTCGAGGCGCTGAAAATCCACACCCGCGTGATTTCCGCGATTCCCATGGATCAGGTCTGCGAGCCCTATATCCGCCGCCGTGCCGTCCGCCATTTGGAAAAAAAGCGTGTCTGCATCTTTGCCGCAGGCACCGGTAACCCCTATTTCACCACCGACACGGCGGCCACGCTGCGCGCCAATGAAATGGCCTGCGAGGCGATCTTCAAAGGCACCAAAGTCGATGGCGTCTATGACAAAGACCCCAAGAAATTTGCGGATGCCAAACGTTATGATACCGTGACCTATGACGAGGTGCTGCAAAAACATCTCGGCGTCATGGATGCCAGCGCCATTGCTCTGGCCCGCGATAACAACCTGCCGATCATCGTTTTCTCTCTGGATGAACCCGGTGGTTTCCGCGGAATTCTGGCGGGGCAGGGCACCTATACCAAGGTCCACGGCTAAGACCGGCGTGACCGTAACCACGGTGAGCGGCGGGTCGCAATGCCCGCCGTCCTTGCGGTTGATAGCCGCAAGATTGGCTTGAATTGAAGGTTTAACCAGTTCTTCAACCCGCCATGACAAGACTCTCCGCCAGCGTCTGCAGCGCGCAAGGTGATCGGGGACGGCATGGCACAAATCGGATTGATCTATATCGGCAATTTCGCGCAGGCCGATACGGTTGAAAGCAATTGGTCTGCGGAAAACCCGAATACATTTCTTGTCGGCGTCGGCAAAACGGTTCTCAAGCCGGTAATAACAACCGTTTCGACGCCTTTGAATGATGGCATCGCCTATGATGATGATAATGGCCAGACCGCCAGCCAGATCACATATGACCTGGGCAGCGGTGCGGTCACAGCCACTCAGGATTCAGTCGAAGCCTATAATGCCACGATCAAGCTGGGCAACGGGGTGGAGTTCAGCACCGTTGTCAATATCATCCAGCTGAGCAATGGCGCGACCTTTATCAATGAAAGCGGCAGCGGCATCCCTTTGGACGGGTTGTCGATC
>JBFHGI010000564.1:0-2177 GCA_041583175.1 Pseudorhodobacter sp.
ATGCCTCCGCTTCGGTCTATAGGGGATATGGGGCAGGGCGGTCAGCCAATCAACCCGGTGCCGATGATGCCATCAATCACGAATTGCACCGAAAGGGCGGCCAGCAGCATCCCCAGAAGCCGCGTAATCACCACGGTGCCGGTGCGGCCCAAAGCGCGTTCCAACGGCCCCGCGATCAGGAACAGCAGGAATGCCATGAAGACCACGGTGATCATCACCAGATGCACGGCGACGGTGCCTTGCCAGCTTCCCGCCTCGCCCACCAGCAGGATCATGGTGGCAATCGCGCCCGGTCCGGCAATCAGGGGAATCGCGATGGGAAAGACCGATGGGTCATGATCATGCACCGTGGCTTGCCCCTCGCGGCGCTGGGTGCGGCGTTCGAACAGCATGTCCAGCGCGGTCAGAAACAACAAAATCCCGCCCGCAATGCGAAAGGCCGACATGGAAATGCCGATGAACCCCAGCACCGCCTCCCCCAGAAGGCCAAACAGCGTCAGGATCGCAATCGCAATAACACAGGCCCGCGCCCCGATCACCCGCCGCCGCTCGGCCGTCATGCCGGGGGTCAGGGCGATGAACATCGGAATCAACCCCGGCGGGTCGATGACCACGAACAAGGTTGCAAACGCCGTAATCAGAAATGCGGTTTCCACGATGTTTCCCTTCAGACAGGCCCAGTGTCGCCTGACTTCATCTTGGCTCAAATACCTAAAACCGAATTTTCAGAGAAAATTCGAAATTACGCCGCCGCTTCCAGCTTTTCCTGCGCTTTCAGCCACATGGATTCGGCCCGGTCGAGCCCTTCCATCACCTCGGCATATTTCTTTTGCCAGGTTTCCATCTCGCCCAACCGTTCCGGCTCATAAAGCGCGGGGTCGGCGAGCTTCTTGGCCAGTTTGTCGCGCATATCGTTCAGCTTGGCCAGACGCTCCTCGCATTTGCGCACCTCGGCGCGCAGGGCCATCACCTCGTCGCGGCTGGCTTTTTTTGGTTTTTCCACCACTTTAACGGGTTTTGTCGTCTCATCGCCCGCCAAAAGCTGCTTGCGATAGGCCTCCAGGTCCTCACCATAAGGGGCCACCGCGCCGCCTTTGACCAGCCACAAGCGGTCGGCGACCAGCCCAAGCAGGTGCATGTCATGGCTGACCAGCACCACCGCGCCGGAATATTGCGTCAGCGCCTCAACCAGCGCCTCGCGGCTTTCCATATCAAGGTGGTTGGTCGGTTCGTCCAGAATCAGCAGATGCGGCGCTTCCAGCGTGGCCAGCAGCAAGGACAGCCGCGCCTTTTGCCCACCCGACAAACGCCCGACCACGGTTTCCGCCTGGTCCGCCAGCAAGCCAAACCCCGCCAGACGCGCGCGCAGACGTGGTTGCCCTTCGGCAGGGCGCATGCGTTGCAAGTGCTGCAAGGGGGTTTCGTCGATGAACAGCTCATCCACCTGATGCTGGGCAAAATAGCCGATGCGCAGCTTGCTGCTTTGCGTCATCTTGCCCGACATCGGTTTAAGTTTGCCCGCCAACAGCTTGGAAAGCGTTGATTTTCCTTCGCCGTTTCGCCCGAGCAGCGCGATCCGGTCATCTTGGTCAATCCGCAGGGACAGGTTGCGCAGCACCGGCGGGCCGTCATAGCCAACCGAGACGCCATCCATATTGATGATGGGCGGCGAAAGCTCCTCCGGCTCGGGGAAGGTGAACACCTGTTTGCGCGCCTCTTCGGGCGGCGTGATGGTTTCCATCTTCTCCAGCATTTTCACGCGGCTTTGCGCCTGCACGGCTTTGCTGGCCTTGGCCTTGAAGCGGTCGACAAAGCTCTGCAAATGCGCGCGCCGCGCCTCTTGCTTCTTGGCTTCGGCTTGCAACACCGCGCGGCGTTCGGCCATCTGGCGGGCGAACTGGTCATACGGCCCGGTCCAATAGGTCAGCTTCTTCTCATCCAGATGCAAAATGCCCTGCACGGCGCGGTTCAACAGCCCGCGATCGTGGGAGATGATGATGACCGTATGCGGGTATTTCGCCAGATAGCTTTCCAGCCACAACGCCCCTTCAAGGTCCAGATAGTTGGTCGGCTCGTCCAGCAGCAGGAAATCGGGTTGCGCAAACAGAACCCCCGCCAACGCCACCCGCATCCGCCACCCGCCCGAGAAATCGGAACAAGGGCGCTGCTGCGCCTCG
>JBFHGI010000565.1:0-2171 GCA_041583175.1 Pseudorhodobacter sp.
GGGAATGGATGGGCATCGTCGGTTATCCACAGGTTGAGGCGCTAGATATCTCTGCCGGAATGCTGGCCGTGGCGGCGCGCAAAGGGGTGTATAGCCAGTTGCATAACATCGCCTTGGGCGGCACGCTGCCTTTCGAAACCGGCACCTACGCGGCCATCCTCTGTACCGGCGTCTTCACAACCGGCCATGTCGGTGCCGAAGCGCTGGCAGAGCTTGTCCGCATCACGCGGCCCGGTGGTGTGATTGTCGCAACCGTCAAGGATGCAGTCTGGAATGGCGGCTTTGCGACCGAAATCGCACGCCTGACCGCCGCGGGCCTGCTGGACCTGGTCGAGGAAACCGAGCCCTATATCTCCATGCCGGGAGAGGCCGCAACCGCCCCCAGCCGCGCCATCGTGCTACGCCTTCACCCGTGAATTACCCGGGTCGAAAGGAGCCTCGA
This sequence comes from Pseudorhodobacter sp., assembly GCA_041583175.1. Classification (GTDB taxonomy): domain Bacteria; phylum Pseudomonadota; class Alphaproteobacteria; order Rhodobacterales; family Rhodobacteraceae; genus Pseudorhodobacter. The sequence goes on from JBFHGI010000565.1 coordinate 443, forward strand.
GCGTTATTTCGGCAGGATAGGTTTGCGACGCGACAACCAATTCGTAATCGCCGGACGTCAGGAAATCGTCACTAACACCGCCGGAATTGCGAACATAGCCGTAGCCGACCGATTTGCCGATCGTATAGCCAAAGCCGCCGCTGGTCAGGTAGCCCACGGGTTTGCCATTCCGCAAAATCGTCTCTCGCCCCACTAGAACCGCCGCCGGATCGTCCAGCGTGAATCCGGCGAATCGCTTGGTCAGCGGCCCCGCTTTGGCAAGCGCCTCTGCGCCGATAAAGCCCGCGTTCGTCTTGCGCACGGCCCATCCCAGACCGGCCTCCATCGGGGTGTCATTGGGGGTGATATCCGACGACCAGGCACGATAGCCTTTCTCCAATCGCAGGCTCTCCAAGGCGCGGTAGCCGACTGGCCGCAACTGATGCGCCGCACCCGCCGCCATCAGCGCGTCATAGACCTCGCCAATCGCAGCAATCGGAACGTGCAACTCCCATCCAAGCTCTCCGACATAGGTCAGGCGAAGCGCGCGAACCTGCGCGCCAGCGATGGTCAGTTCCTGCACGGTACCGAAGGGAAAGGCCGTGTTAGAGACATCTTCTGACGTAACCCCTTTCAGAACATCCCGCGATCTCGGGCCCATGAGCGATAGCGTACCAAACTCTTCTGTCACATCGCGCAGGGTACAGCCCTCACTGGGCAAATGGCTGGCGATCCACGCCTGATCGTGGCTTCGGAACCCCGTGCCGGTGACGATGTAAAAGCGGTCTTCGGCCAATCGGGCCACGGTCAGATCCGCCTCTATCCCGCCGCGTGTGTTCAAAAGCTGGGTATAGGTCACCCGCCCCACGGGCCGCCCGACGTGCCCGGCACAGATCCGCGCCAGCGCATCGGCGGCAGCAGGCCCCGTAAGCTCGTATTTCGCGAAAGAACTTTGGTCGAAAACCCCCACTTGCTTGCGCACATGGGCATGTTCGTCGCCGACCGCCGCAAACCAGTTCTGCCGCCCCATACTGTAAATGTCGCACGGCTCGACCCCTTCAGGTGCGAACCAGTTTGGCCGCTCCCACCCGAGTTTAGAGCCGAACACGGCCCCTTTTGCCTTCAACCGTGCGTAAAGTGGCGAGACGATGCGCGGGCGTCCGCTGGTATATTCCTCATGCGGAAAGCCGATGGTATAGTGCTTGCCATAAGCCTCTAGCGTGCGATCACAGACCCATTGCCGGTCGCGGTGCATGTCGGAAAAGCGCAGGATATCCACGGCCCAGAGGTCCAGCGGTGCCTCGCCTGACATGACCCATTCTGCCAGAACCCATCCCGCGCCACCGCCGCTGGCGATACCGAAGGCGTTAAAACCCGCGCCGACATACATGTTTTCACATTCCATCGCGCGACCAAGGATGAAGTTGCCGTCCGGCGTAAAGCTTTCGGAGCCGTTGATCATCTGCTTGACGCCCGCCTCTGCCAAGGCTGGCACACGGAACATTGCCTGCTCCATATGCTGCTCGAAGTGGTCGAAATCGTCTCCGAACAGGCCAAATTCCCAGTCATTAGGCACATCGCCAGTCACCCAAGGCTGGGGGTTCGGCTCATATCCGCCCATCACCAACCCGCCGACTTCTTCCTTGAAATAGGTGCGCCGGTCAGGGTCACGCAGTGTTGGCGCGTCGGGCGACAGACCCACAATCGGGTCGGTGATGATGTACTGGTGCTTCACCGGCTGCAACGGCAC
>JBFHGI010000566.1:0-2171 GCA_041583175.1 Pseudorhodobacter sp.
CCTTACTGAAATGGGGTCAAAACGCCTTTATCAACTTCCACGTTGTGCCGCCCGGCCCCGGCATCGGCGATCAGGTCAACCGGGAATACCTGTCGCAGACCGTCTGGACCGACAAGGACCAGAACGGCGAGGAAGTCGCTTACCCGGATACGCTGGTCGGCACCGACAGCCACACCACCATGGTCAATGGCGCCGCCGTTCTGGGTTGGGGTGTTGGCGGGATCGAGGCCGAGGCCGCAATGCTCGGCCAGCCGATTTCGATGCTGATCCCCGAAGTGATCGGGTTCAAGCTGACCGGCCGCATGGTTGAAGGCACCACCGGCACCGACCTCGTTCTGAAAGTCGTGGAAATGCTGCGCGCCAAGGGCGTCGTTGGCAAATTCGTTGAATTCTACGGCGAAGGGCTGGACCACTTGCCGCTGGCTGACCGTGCCACCATCGCCAACATGGCACCGGAATATGGCGCGACCTGCGGCTTCTTCCCGATTGATGGCGAAACGCTTCGCTACCTGCGCAACACCGGTCGCGAGGAATCGCGCGTGGCCTTGGTCGAAGCCTATGCCAAGGAAAATGGTATGTGGCGCGGGGCGGATTACGCGCCGGTTTACACCGATACGCTGGAACTGGATATGTCGAGCATCGTTCCCGCGATCTCTGGCCCCAAGCGTCCGCAGGATTTCGTGGCGCTGGACAAATCCTCCAAGGTCTTCGCCGATTATATCCGTGGCGTGCGCAAACTGCCCGCCGCTCGTAAGGATGAAAAGGCCGAGATGACAGCCGAAGGCGGCGCCCCTGCCCCGGCCCATGTTCCCGGCGACACGCATGGCTTCTCCTCGGCTGCGGTTAAGGGTGAGGATTACAAACTGCGCGACGGTTCTATCGTGATCGCCTCGATCACGTCCTGCACCAACACCTCGAACCCCTATGTGATGATCGGGGCCGGTCTGGTGGCCCGCAAAGCACGCGCCTTGGGCCTGAACCGCAAACCATGGGTGAAAACCTCGCTGGCCCCCGGCTCGCAAGTGGTGTCCGCCTATCTGGAAGCCGCTGGCCTGCAGGAAGATCTGGACGCCATCGGCTTCAACCTTGTCGGCTATGGCTGCACGACCTGCATCGGTAACTCTGGCCCGCTGCAACCCGAAATCTCGGCAGCGATCAACGAGGGCGACCTTGTTGCAACTGCTGTCCTATCGGGCAACCGCAACTTTGAAGGCCGCATCTCGCCGGATGTTCGCGCCAACTATCTGGCCTCTCCGCCGCTGGTTGTCGCTTATGCGCTGGCAGGGGATATGAACATCGACCTGACCCGCGAGTCGCTGGGCACCTCCAAAGACGGGAAAGAGGTCTTCCTGAAAGACATCTGGCCCACCAACAAGGAAATCGCCGATCTGGTAGAGCAGACCGTGACGCGCGAAGCTTTCCTGACCAAATACGCCGATGTGTTCAAAGGCGATGAAAAATGGCAGGGCGTCAAAACCACCGATCAGAAAACCTATGATTGGCCGGTATCGTCCACCTATGTGCAAAACCCGCCCTATTTCAAAGGCATGGGGCCGAATCCGGGCACCATCTCCAACATCGAAGGGGCCAAGGTTCTGGCGTTGCTCGGCGATATGATCACCACTGACCATATCTCGCCTGCCGGTTCGTTCAAGGAAACCACGCCTGCCGGCAAGTATCTGGTGGAGCGTCAGGTCTCCCCGCGCGAATTCAACTCCTACGGGTCGCGTCGTGGCAACCACGAGGTGATGATGCGCGGCACCTTCGCCAACATCCGCATCAAGAACGAGATGCTGGACGGGGTCGAAGGCGGTTATACCAAAGGTCCGGATGGGGCGCAGACCTCGATCTATGACGCGGCAATGGCCTATCAGGAGGCTGGCACCCCGTTGGTCATCTTTGGCGGTGAGCAATACGGCGCAGGCTCCAGCCGCGATTGGGCGGCCAAGGGCACGGCACTGCTGGGCGTGAAGGCGGTTATCGCGGAATCCTTCGAGCGTATTCACCGGTCCAACCTCGTCGGCATGGGTGTTATCCCGCTGGAGTTCACCGGCGGCGACACGCGCAAATCCCTGGGGCTGACCGGTGATGAAACCGTGTCGATCTCGGGTCTGGATACGATCCAACCGCTGCAGGAAGTGCCTTGCGTCATCACCAAGCCAGATGGCAGC
>JBFHGI010000567.1:0-2168 GCA_041583175.1 Pseudorhodobacter sp.
AGGAGGGTTTGATATCCAGCCCCCCCGTATCAAAGCACACCCCCTTGCCCACCAGCACCAACTGCGGCCCCGCCTCACCCCAGCGCATGTCCAGCAGTCGCGGCGCACGGGCCGAAGCACGGCCAACCGCGTGGATCATCGGGAAGTTCTGGACCAGCAAGTCATCGCCGCGCGTCACATTGACCGATGCCCCGTGCCGCTCGGCCAAGGTCCGAAAGGCCACTTCCAGCTCATCCGGCCCCATGTCGGAGGCTGGCGTGTTGATCAGATCACGGGTCAGGCACTCCCCTTCGGCAATCGCCACCAGACGCGCGGCATCCACCGCCGCAGGGGCCTTCAGGCGCGGCAGCGCCGGGGCGGGTTTGTTGGGGCGATACGCGTCAAACCGGTACTGGCCCAGCAGCCAGCCCAGCACGGCCTCCTCGGTTTCTTCGGCCGACAACGCCCCCTCAAAATGCCAATCGCCCGCAGGCAGGCCGGTCGCAGCGGGGGCAAGACCGAAACGGGTGCGTGTGCGGGCCGTCGCAGAGCCATAGCCAATCACCGCCGCCGCTACATTGCCCTGCGCATCCGGCAGCAACCGCAGATCGCCCAGCGCCGCCTTGAACCCGCTTGCCGCAAGCCAAACACCGGTCGCCGCAGGCTGGTCTGCCAGCCACGCGTCCAAAGCATCCTCGGCCACAATGTGAAGCGGGCGGGATCGGGCATCGGCAGGGGCAAATTCGGGCATTCGGCAGGCTCCATTCAGCATAGCATTTGCCAGAGCCTACGGCGTTTTCCGCCGCAGCTTAAAGCCTTATTCAGCCATGCTTCGGGATTTATTTGCCGCTGTGCTTTCTGGCAGCACCAAGGTCAGCGCAATTGATCCATGCTCGCCTTATCTGTGGCCAGCGAAGTTTCCGCCACGCGGATCAACCGCGCCCAAACCGCCGAGAACGCAGTTAGATCGCCGCCTTCCAGACAGCCGCGCACATCACAGGCCACACGGCCAAGGCTGACAAGGCCCAACTGCTCCGACATCCGCTCCAGCCGTCGCAACTGGCGCGCCAGATGGGCCGTATCCTTGCCGCGGACCTGATCGGCAAGCCCCGACATCGTCAGCGCCAGTTCCCCCAAGGCGCGCGTCACCACCTCTTCAGCGGCGGCAGTGCCCATGGATCGGTAAATCAACGCAATCGGCTCTGCATCCTGATAGATCCTGTCCTTTGGTCGAAAATCCAGTATTGTCGCGGTCATAACACCCAAGCCTCCATTCACACCCGGCGCCAGTATCTGGCAGGGTGCTGAAGAAAAGGTTGCGGCCCCCGCAGGAAACCTCTCGAATTTTCGTAAAGCGATGCATATTAGAGGGGGGAGAAGAACAGGAGCGCCCGATGAACCACGCCAAACTGCTGCCGACTTACCTGATCCAGCGCTACCAGGGCTGGAAAGCAACTGCCTATGCGGAAAACAAGGCCTGGTACCGCCGTTTGGCTGAATCCGGTCAGCATCCGCGCGCCATGGTGATTTCCTGCTGCGATAGCCGCGTGCATGTCACCTCCATTTTCGGCGCGGATGAGGGAGAGTTCTTCATTCATCGCAATATCGCCAACCTCGTGCCGCCCTATTCCCCGGACGGCAAGAACCATGGCACCTCCGCCACCATCGAATATGCGGTGCAAGCCTTGGGCGTGGCGCATATCGTCGTGCTTGGCCATTCCAACTGCGGCGGCGTCAAAGGCTGCCATGATATGTGCTCCGGCCACGCCCCCGAACTGCTGGAAGAATCAAGCTTTGTCGGCCGCTGGATGGATATTCTGCGCCCCGGATACGAACGTGTCGCCCATGTCGAGGAAAGCCAGCGCGCCCGCGCCTTGGAAAAAGAGGCGGTGCTGGTCAGCCTTGAAAACCTGATGACCTTCCCCTTCGTCAAAGCCGCGGTCGAAGATGACCGGCTGACACTGCACGGTTTGTGGACCGATGTGGGCGAAGGCGGGCTGGAACAATATGACGCGACCAAAGGCGCGTTCATCAGCGTCTGACGCGAAAGCGGGCAAGCGGTTTTCCTGCCGCTTGCCACAATGCCTGCATCAGTAGCGCCCGCCGTTCAGCACCTTCCCCTCGGGCCAGCTTTCCTGCGTGGTCAATGTAATCACCTGCGTGGTCTTGGCCGGTAAAGTCATATCCCA
>JBFHGI010000568.1:0-2164 GCA_041583175.1 Pseudorhodobacter sp.
AACCCCCGTGGCCGCGTTTGAAGATCGTGAGGTGCCCAGCACCGTGACAGTGAAATGGTGCGGGCAGTTCCACGAAACCCGCATCGGCCATTCGCCGTTGGACGTGGTGGCATGGCACGGCAATTACGCCCCGGTGAAATATGATCTGACCACCTATTGCCCAGTTGGCGCAGTCCTGTTCGATCACCCGGACCCGTCGATCTTTACGGTACTTACCGCGCCGTCGGGGGTAGAGGGCACCGCGAATATTGATTTCGTCCTGTTCCGCGAACGCTGGATGGTGGCGGAAAATACCTTCCGCCCGCCGTGGTACCATAAGAATGTCATGTCCGAACTGATGGGCAATATTTACGGCCAATATGATGCCAAGCCCAAAGGCTTCATTCCCGGCGGGATGAGCCTGCATAACATGATGCTGCCCCACGGCCCCGACCGCACCGCGTTCGAAGGCGCCAGCAATGCCGATCTGCAACCGCATAAGCTCGACAATACCATGAGCTTCATGTTTGAAACCCGCTTCCCGCAACACCTGACGCCTTTCGCCGCCAAGGAAGCCCCGTTGCAGGATGACTACATCGACTGCTGGGCCGATCTGGAAAAGAAATTCGACGGCACGCCGGGCAAGAAGTAAGCCCCGCTCAATCGCCCTTTTCTTTTGCCACCGCCGGGCGATAGGCTGCCGCGCAGGCGCAGCGCGGAGCGAAGGGCGATGACATGAACCACAATCTGCGCGGCAGCCTGATGATGATTGCCGCGATGGCAGGTTTCGCGGTCGAGGATATGTTCCTCAAGATTGCGTCGCGCGATATTCCCGTGGGGCAAGTTCTGATCCTGTTTGGCGGGGCCGGGATGATCGGTTTTGCGATACTGGCCAAGGCCCAAGGCGCGCGACTGCTGAACCCTGACATCCTGTCGGCCCCCATCCTGATCCGGGCGGTATTTGAAGTGGCGGGACGGCTGTTTTACATCCTCGCGCTTGCGCTGACGCCATTGTCTTCGGCCTCGGCGATTTTGCAGGCGACGCCCTTGGTCGTGGTCGCGGGGGCGGCGATTGTGTTCGGGGAAAAGGTGGGCTGGCGGCGCTGGTCGGCGATTTTGGTGGGGTTTGTAGGCGTAATGGTGGTCCTGCGACCGGGGCTGTCGGGCTTCACGCCGCTGTCCATCCTTGCCGTGCTCGGCATGATTGGCTTTGCGGGGCGCGATCTGGCAACGCGGGCCGCGCCCAAAAGCCTGTCAAACCTGACCCTTGGTGTTTACGGCTTTGCGATGATGCTGCCCACTGGGGCGGCCATGCTGGCATGGAGCGGTGGTGCGGTATGGCCTGACGGCCCTGCAAGCCTTGCGCTGCTGGGCGCGACCGTCTTTGGCGTTGCCGCCTATTACGCGCTGACGGTTGCGATGCGCGTGGGCGAGGTGTCGGTTGTCACGCCATTCCGCTATACGCGATTGGTCTTTGCGCTCATCCTCGGGACGCTTATCTTTGCTGAACGTCCCGATGCCGCCACGCTGATCGGAAGTGCAATCATCGTCGCCTCGGGCGTCTATACGCTGCTACGCGGGCGCAAGGTAAAAGCAGGGACGCCATGACACAAAAGCTTGCCGAAATAACTGCCGCCAACCGTGCGGCTTGGGACGCGTCGGCCAGTCAACACGCGGCGGGGCTGGAATGGGCGGCGCTGCTACACGCCGCGCGCCAGCCCGGTTTCTCGACCTTTGATGCGTGCATGACCAAGACGCTTCAAAGTCTTGACCTGCGCGGAAAAAAAGCTGTGCAGATTGGCTGCAACAATGGCCGAGAACTGCTCTCGCTCACACAGTTCGGCATGCAGCCTTTTCTGGGCATCGACCAGTCAGCAGGCTTTCTGGCGCAAGCCGCGCTGCTGGCTAAGGCTGCGACATCGGACTGCCAATTTCTCTGCGCCGATATCTATGAGCTGCCCGATACCACCCCGCGCGGCCATGACCTCGCGCTTATCACCATCGGTGTGCTGAACTGGATGCCCGACCTGCCGCGTTTTTTCGAGATTGTGACAGGGCTGATGGCAGCAGGCGGGCAGTTGGTGATTTATGAAACCCATCCCATACTGGATATGTACGACCCCGAAGCCGCGCAACCGCTAACGCCGGCCCGCTCTTATTTTCAGAAAGAGCCGCAAGTGTTTGA
>JBFHGI010000569.1:0-2163 GCA_041583175.1 Pseudorhodobacter sp.
ATACGGTCGATATGTTTCTGGTCATAGGTGCCGGGGGAAACGAAATAATCGGCGGTTTTGGCAAGCACATGTTCGATGGCCGCAGCGGTGGAGCGGACGACGGGCGCGTCTGGGCTGGCCATGGTGGGCTGCACTTCGAACAGATCGCGGATGTCATAGGAAAAGCCGGGGCGCCGAGCTTTGACGCGGTCCAGCACATCGGTGATTTCCTGTTTCACCTGCGCGATGTCTTCCTCGATCAGGAAGCGGCGGTCGAGGATGACGCGGCAGCGATCGGCCACGCAGGGCGCGGGCAGGGCGGTGGAGCCGGGTTCCGGTTCCGCCTCTCCGCCGTGGATGGAGTTGATGTTCAGCGTGGATTGCTTTGCGCCTTCGGGGACCACGGGCATTTGGGTGCGTTTGGTCGCCAGCAGCGGGTAAAGCCGTTCCTCGATCTCGGCCAGCACGGCGCCCATGTGGCGGATGGCGCTGTCGCCCAGAAAGGGCATGGAGCCATGGGCGATGCGGCCATGGGTTTCCACCTCCGCCCACCAGACGCCGCGATGGCCAAGGCAGATGCGATCCTTGTGCAAGGGTTCGGGGATGATGACATGCTGCACGCGTTCCGGGTTGAAATACCCGCGTTCGGCCAGCCATGCCACGCCGCCGAAACCGCCCGACTCCTCATCCGCCGTGGCCGAGATTTCGATACTTCCGGCATGGTCGGGATAGGCGGCAATGAAGGCCTCTGCCGCGATCACACTGGCGGCCAAGCCGCCTTTCATATCGCAGGCCCCGCGGCCATAGATGCGGTCGCCTTCGACCGCGCCGCCAAAAGGGTCGCGGGTCCAGCCATGGCCCACCTCCACCACGTCATGGTGGCTGTTGAAATGCACGCAGTCACCGGGGCGCGTACCTTGCCGCCGCGCGACCATATTCCAGCGCGGATGCGCCTCGCTGTCGCCGGGGGTGCCATGGGCGCGCAGCAGTTCCACCGTAAAGCCGCTGCGTTCCAGCCGCGCGCCAAGGTATTCGCAGATGTCGCGGTAGTGCAGGCCCGGCGGGTTCAGCGTCGGAATGCGGATCAGCGCTTGCGTCAACGCAACCAAATCGCGGCGGCGTTGGGCAATTTCTTCCATCAGGCGCGGTTCATCGAGCATAAGGCAGTGTATCCCCGCATTTCCCCGCGCGGCAAGAACGCAAAAGAATTGCAATTCCCCGCCCCCTGTCGCAATTTACACCTCAATGAGGGGCGAAGCCTCTTTGCGACATTTTTCGCGGTGGGGGCTGGAATGACCCATAACCCTCACCCATATGTTACAGGTATTTACATCGGAGGCCAGCATGGCAGATTTCGACAGCAAGATCCGTGAAAGTCAGGATCAGGTGGCAAAGGCGCAGGCCAAGATTTCAGAGATTACCAGCAAAATCGAAACCGCGCGCGCCAAGCTGGAGGCGGGCGAGGCCGCGATTGATGTGGAAAACGCCACGCTGGACGATGTGCACAAGCATACCGACCTGATGAACGCCAATATCGCCGATCTGATCATGGGTCTGGATGATGTGACCGCCGGATTCAGCCGCGATTTTGACGAGATGCGCAACAAGACCGGCATGGAAAGCTTCATCGGCATTTTCTCTAACGCCAAGGCGGAATCCATGCGGCAAGAGCGGATGCGCTCGGCCTCTATCGACGACAAGTTGCAGGATCTGATCGGCAAGTCCGATATCATTGTGAAGCTGCTTCAGGGTCAGCTGGATATGTTGAACGCGCAGAAAACCAGCGTGGAAACCAACCTGACCGCAACGCTGGACGAACGCGAGGCCACCGTGGGCGCGCTGGAAGCGGTGCGCGCCGAGATTGCGGGGATGGACCCCAAGATCATCGAGCTGGAAAACAAGATCAGCGTGGAGCAAGACGCGGCCAAGCGCACCAAGTTGGAAAGCGAATTGGCCGAGTTGAACACCCGTTACAACGCGCTGGTGCAGCAGGAACAGGTCGATCTGGCGAAGTCGCAGACCTTGGAGCGCTATATCGAGAAGGGCAAAACCTGGATGGACAGCTTGCAGAACCAGGCCGCCACCCAGATGGTTCTGATCAACAAGCTGCAAACCGACACCAAGCAGCGTGTGGTGCTGTATGATGCGCTGACCTCCAGCTTGAAAACCGCGCAGCAGCAGGAT
>JBFHGI010000570.1:0-2159 GCA_041583175.1 Pseudorhodobacter sp.
ATGAAGATCAGCGCACAGATCACCCGATAGGCATAGTACCAGATGCGCTCCAACGGGTCCGCGTAGATGGGAAGTGCCATGTTCGATTACCCCAGCTTCATATTGTCGATGCCGACCATGCGGTCATAGGCCCAGTACAGGATCAGAACGGCAGCCAGAAGCATGGCGGCCAGTGCCGCGGCCAGTGACCAGTTCAGCGATTTTTGCATGTGGAAGGCGATCTGGTTGGAAATCAGCGTGCCATCCGCGCCACCGACCAAGGCCGGTGTGATGTAATAGCCAACCGCAAGGATGAAGCACAGGATGCCCCCTGCCCCGATGCCGGAAACCGTTTGCGGCAGATAGATGCGGCGGAATGTGGTCCAGCTTGTGGCCCCGAGGCTGCGGGCCGCGCGGGCATAGCTGGGCGGGATGGTTTTCATCACGGAATAAAGCGGCAGGATCATGAAGGGCAGCAAGATATGCGTCATAGCAATGATCGTGCCGGTCTGGTTATACATCATCTCCAGCCGGTTATCTGTCGACACCAAGCCGATGTAGACCAGCAGATCATTGATCACACCTTGGCCCTGTAGCAGCACCATCCAGCTTGTCGTGCGCACCAGAAGCGATGTCCAGAATGGCAAGAGCACCAGGATCATCAACAGGCTGGCGTGGCGCAACGGCAATACGGCCAACAAATGCGCAACCGGAAAGCCCAGCAAGAGGCACAAGCCGGTGATCACCACAGAAATCACGAAGGTACGGATAAACAGCTTTACATAGATCTGCGTATTCTCGGGCGCGGCCTCAAAACTGCCATCTGCCCCGATCTGGCGATCCAGCGCGGCTTGGTAGAAGTTCAGCGTGGCAGCGGCGGAGGCAGAGCGCATCGCGGCCCAGAGATCGGGGCGCGCCCATTGCGGGTCCAGCGCGAGGATCGCCTCTTTATACGGCGGCTCCAGGTTCTTGGCCTTGCGCGCGGCAGAGGTGAACAGCGAGCGTGTGCCCGGCAGTTCATAGTTGATGCGGGTGCCGACATTGCCTGCGGTCTTTTCTTCAGACGCGGTTTTCAGGTCGGCGGCAAGGGCGGCATAGGCGGCCTCATCGGGTGTGGCGTTGCCATTGGCATCGAACCACTTGCCCAGTTCGACCATATTGGCCGAGAATTTGTCATCGGTGAAAGAGCGCGACAGCATTTGCCCGATTGGCACGGCAAAGGTCAGCAGGATGAAGACCAGTAGCGGGACGACCAGAAAAAACGCCCGGATGCGCGCGCGCCGGGAGGCGACGGCAAGCGCGGTTTTCAAGGGCGTCCCGTCGACTGTGCGCAACACTTGGGGGTCTGCAGGCGTATCGGTTGAGGCCATGGCGGGTCTGGTCCTGTTGGTTGGGTCTTATTATTTTGCCCTCTGACGGGGCTTTGGGGTGAAGGGGCGCAAAAGCTGCGCCCCTTCGGATCAGCGGCTTAGTTCAGCAGCCAGGAGTTGAAACGCTCGTTCAACTGGGTGTCGCGGTCAGCCCAGAACTCGAAATCCGAGGCCAGAGCGTTGGTCAGGTTGGCTTCGGCTGTGGGCATGTAGGGGCCCATCTCGGTCTTGCCATCTTCAAACAGGCCAACCAGCGGGCCCGAAGATTTGCGTGCCGGACCGTAGGAGATGTATTTCGCCTGATCGGCCAGACGCTGGGTGCCAGTGGCATAAGCGAGGAACTGGGTCGCAGCTTCGAGGTTCTTCGCGCCTTTCGGAATGGCCAGAACGTCATATTCATAGACCTGACCGTCCCAGACGGATTCGAAGGGCTTACCTTCGGACACGGCCGCGGCAAAGATACGGCCGTTATAAGCGGTCGACATCACCACTTCGCCATCGGCCAGCAGCTGCGGAGGCTGTGCGCCAGCTTCCCACCAGACGGTGTCTGCCTTGATCTTGTCCATCATCGCGAAGGCACGGTCCACGCCTTCCGGGGTGGCAAGAACGTCGTAGACCTCAGCCGCCGGAACGCCGTCCGCCATCAAGGCCATTTCCAGGTTCGCCTTGGCGCCTTTACGCATGCCGCGCTTGCCCGGGAAGGCTTCGGTGTTGAAGAAATCGGCCATGGTTTTCGGCCCACCGTTCGGGAATTTGGTGGTGTCATAGGCATACATGGTCGAGAACACGATGGTTGCAACCGAGCAATCG
>JBFHGI010000571.1:0-2159 GCA_041583175.1 Pseudorhodobacter sp.
GCGCGCCGATTGCCGGGGCGATCGGGCCAAGGTGATGTGGACGCAGGTGGAAACCGGCTCGGCGATTACCTGGAAATACCCGTCCTGCATTCTGCGGGGGGATGATTCACAGGGCGAGTTTTATTCGATTGCCATCGCGAACAACGCCCAGCAGGCTGATACTGGGACCAAGATGATCCATCTGGGCAAGCGTACCAAATCGCGCATCGTCTCGAAGGGGATTTCGGCAGGACGGGCGCAAAATACCTATCGTGGCTTGGTAAGTATGCACCCTAAGGCCAAGGAATCACGCAATTATACCCAATGCGACAGCTTGCTGATCGGCGATAAATGCGGCGCGCATACGGTGCCTTATATCGAGGTTAAGAACAACTCGTCCCGCGTGGAGCATGAGGCGACGACATCGAAGGTGGATGACGACCAGCTTTTCTATTGCCGCAGCCGCGGGATGGATGAGGAAGAGGCCGTCGCGCTGGTGGTCAATGGGTTCTGCAAGGAAGTGTTGCAGAGCTTGCCGATGGAATTCGCGATGGAAGCGCAGGCGCTGGTGGCGATTTCGCTGGAAGGGTCTGTCGGATGATCGTCACCACCACGCCTTCGGTCGAGGGCTATCAGATCGCGGATTACAAAGGGATTGTGACCGGCGAGGCCATTATGGGGGCCAATATCGTGCGCGATCTGTTCGCGGGGATAACCGATATCGTCGGCGGTCGGTCGGGTATGTACGAGGCCAAGCTGGCCGATGCGCGCGAGGCGGCGCTCTCCGAAATGGAGGAGCGGGCGCGGGCGCGCGGGGCCAATGCGGTTGTGGGCGTCGATCTCGACTATGAGGTTATCAATAATATGCTGATGGTTTCGGCCTCCGGCACGGCGGTGGTTCTGGGTTGAACCGCCCCGCTTAAATGAATGCGGCCTTTGGCCTACGGAATGTGAACGAGGAAAAAATGCTGGAAATCAAGAACCTGCACGTGAAACTTGAAGAAGAAGATAAGGTTATCCTGAAAGGGGTGGACCTGAAGATCGGCGCGGGTGAAGTGCATGCGATCATGGGGCCGAACGGCTCGGGTAAATCCACGCTGTCCTATGTCCTGTCGGGCAAGGGTGGCTATGAGGTTACGGAAGGCTCTGCCGCGCTGGAAGGCGAGGAACTGCTGGAGCTGGAACCCGAAGAGCGCGCGGCAGCGGGGCTGTTCTTGGCGTTTCAATATCCGGTCGAGATTCCGGGCGTGGGCAATATGACCTTCCTGCGCACGGCTGTGAACGCACAGCGCAAGGCGCGCGGCGAGGAAGAGCTTTCGGCGGGTGATTTCCTGAAAATCATACGCGAAAAGGCCAAGGCGTTGAAAATCGACGCCGATATGATGAAACGCCCTGTGAACGTGGGCTTTTCGGGCGGTGAGAAAAAGCGCAACGAAATCCTGCAAATGGCGATGCTGGAACCCAAGATGTGCATTCTGGATGAAACCGATTCCGGGCTGGACGTGGACGCGATGAAGCTGGTTTCCGATGGTGTGAACGCGCTGCGGGATGCGGGGCGGTCTTTCCTTGTTATCACGCATTATCAACGGCTTCTGGACCATATCAAGCCCGATGTCGTGCATATCATGGCCGATGGCCGCATCGTGAAAACCGGCGGGCCGGAGTTGGCGCTGGAAGTGGAACAGAATGGCTATGCGGATATTCTGGCCGAGGTGGTGTGATGGCGCAGGTACAAGCGAAGCAAGACGTGCTTGAGGCACGGCTTTCGGGATTGGCGCAGCCTGCGGGCGGCTTTTCACGGGCGGCGCGGCAGGCGGCCTATCAGCGGCTGGCGCAAATGGGGCTTCCGGGGCGGCGCGATGAATATTGGCGCTATACCGACCCGAGCGTGCTGAATGCCGAAAACCCGGCCTTGTCAGAGGCGCTGCGCGTCGATACGCCGATTTTTTCCGGCAAGGACAAACTGCGTCTGGTCTTCGTGGACGGGGTTTTCGACGCCGAAGCCTCGGACCCGATGGCGCTGGACGGGGTCGAGATCAGCTTGCTGTCCCAAGCCGATGCGCAGGATATCCACTGGGCGAGCGCGCTTTACGGGACATTGGAAGCGGCAGGGCAAACCCCGGTGCCACGCCCCTTTGCGGCGCTGAACACCGCCGTTGCGGGTGAAGGCCTGTTGATCC
>JBFHGI010000572.1:0-2152 GCA_041583175.1 Pseudorhodobacter sp.
AATTCGCTACCATTCAAGAAAATGATGTGCATTTCATTCCAAAATTGATGCAGAATTGATTTAATTGGTTAACTAGAGCTTCGGGTCGGGGGCATTGCGCCCGTCAATAGTGAAACTGTAGCGAATGCCGACCCGCTTTTTTACCCGCCCTCCAGATCGGGCGATCCCCCCTTTCTCTCGGCTAGCTTAGCGCGTCTGAAAGTAAGGAAAACCCCACCTTTGCATTTTTTGATCGTGGTTACGCTGCGCAAAGTTTGACGGGTCGTGCCCCCATTCGGGGTCGCCATTGGTGGATGAGAAAATAAGATGCGGTTTAAGAAGATCTGAACTGTTCAACGGCCGCAATCAGAACTGTCGCCGAGCCTTTAGCGCGGCGCCAATCGTGCCATCATCCAGATAATCCAACTCGCCGCCAATCGGCACACCTTGGGCAAGGCTCGTTACCCGGACGCCGCTTTCTTCCAAGGCTTCGGCGATGTAATGCGCCGTTGTTTGACCGTCGACCGTGGCGTTCAGGGCAAGGATAACTTCGCGCGTCTGCTCCTCGCGCACACGGGCCACCAAAACCGGGATGCGCAATTCTTCCGGTCCCACGGCATCAAGCGCGGAAAGCGTGCCACCCAAGACATGATAGCGGCCCTTGAAGGCCCCGCCACGCTCCAATGCCCAGAGGTCAGCGACATCTTCAACAACGCAAATTTCGCCGGTCGCACGGCGCTCATCGCGGCAAATCTCGCAAACCTCTGCCGCGCCAATATTGCCGCAGATACGACAGTCGCGGGCGGTTTCGGCCACCTCGGCCATCACGCGCGCCAAGGGGGCCATGACCGCCCCGCGCTTTTTCAGCAGCATCAAGACCGCACGCCGCGCCGACCGGGGTCCAAGCCCGGGTAGCCGCGCCATCAGGTCGATCAGCTGCTCTATCTCGCGCGGGGCGTCTGCCATGATCAGAACGGCAGCTTCATGCCCGGTGGCAGGCCCAGCCCTTCGGTCAGCTTGCCCATTTCGGCCTGCGCCCGTTCACTCGCCTTGCTTTGTGCGTCCTTGATCGCGGCAAGGATCAGATCCTCGACCACTTCCTTTTCCGACGCCACAAAGATGGACGGGTCAATATCCAGCCCCGTCAATTCCCCCTTGGCGGTGGCGCGCGCCTTGACCAAGCCTGCACCGCTTTCGCCGACCACGACGATCTGCTCCAGCCCTTCTTGCATTTCGGCCATTTTGCCTTGCATTTCCTGCGCGGCTTTCATCATCTTGGCCATATCGCCAAGGCCACCCAAACCTTTTAGCATTTTGCTATCTCTCCTTGATTTACCCTGACCTAAGCAGCCGCGTTAAGGGCTTCAACCCTCTTCGAACGGGTCCCATTCATCTTCGACTTCAGGCAGCGCCTCGAATGCGGCGTCGGCTTGGGGCATACGCATCTCGCTGATCCTGGCCCCCGGAAAGGCCGCGATAACCGCTTGTACGAGCGGGTTTTCCATAGCCTTCGCCTCGGCCGCCAGTCGGTCCTTGTCCTGATCCTCGGCAAGGGTAGAGCCGCCGCCGGTGTTTACCACTGTCACAGCCCAACGCGCGCCAGTCCAGCCTTGAAGCCGTGCTGCCAGACGTGCCGCAAGGTCGCGCGGGGCATCACTCGTGGGTTCAAACTCGATCCGCCCTGGGGAGTATTTGGCAAGCCGCAGGGTGGTTTCCACCTCCACAAGCAGCTTCATATCGCGCCGCTCGCGGATCAGGTCCACCACATGCGCAAAAGTCACATAGCTTTCCAACGCGCCGGGAGCCAAGGCCACAGCGGCCGATTGCCCGGCTTGCATCGTCACGGGCCCATGAGCGGGCCCCATGGCGGGGGCAGCAAGCCGAGTGGTGGCGTGTACCATGCCGCCGCCCCCTCCGCCTGCTGGCGCGCCGCCCGTCGGGGCGGAAGGTTGTGACGATTGCAACTTGCGCAAAAGCGTTTCCGGGTCCGGCAAATCCGCCACATGCGTCAACCGGATAATCGCCATTTCGGCGGCCATCATCGCATTGGGGGCCAGCGCCACCTCTTCCAACGCTTTCAGCAACATTTGCCACATCCGCGTCAGCACCCGCATCGGTAAACGGCCCGCCATATCAAACCCGCGCACGCGCTCATCCGGCGGGATCGTTGGAT
>JBFHGI010000573.1:0-2149 GCA_041583175.1 Pseudorhodobacter sp.
GCGGCTGCGGTGATCTTGATACACTTGGTTGGACATGGTTGTGAGGCTCCTGCAAGCAGGGATGTAACAGCTTTGTGCGCGAATAGAAATGACACTTGTATCATTTTGACAAAAATGTCATTCGTGACCCCATCAAAAGAAGGCTTCGCTGGCAAACCGGAGCCAATGCCAATGACAGACAAAGGATGTTTCGGTGAAACAGCAGCTCAAAATCGCATTTCTGGCCGCCCTCTGCGCGATGCCCGTTGCAAGCCATGCCCAAGCGCCTTTCGTCAAACTGGAAACAGTGACCTCGGGTGCGAATGAAGAGAAACATGTTTTCTTCGGCCGTGTCGTTGCGCGTGAAACCGTTGATCTGGCGTTTCAGGTGGGCGGGCAGATCGTGCAGTTTCCGGTGGAGGAAGGTGCCAGCGTTCGCGCAGGCGATCTGGTCGCGCGGATGGATCAGGAGCCGTTTGAATTGGCCCTTGCAGAGGCGAATGCCCAAAAAGCCCAAGCCGACCGCACTTCACAGCGCTACCGCGAATTGCTAGGCAGCACCGTCACGCAAACCACGCTGCAAGACGCCGAAACCCAAGGTGAACTGGCTGCGATAGCCGTGCGGAATGCGGAACGTGCGCTTGCCAATGCCACCCTGCACGCGCCTTTTGACGGAATCGTCGCAGCGCGGATCGTGCCAAATTTTTCAACCGTTGCGGCCGGCAGCCCCGTTGTACGCCTCCATGATATGTCTGATCTGAGAATTGAAATCGATGTTCCCGAAACCCTGATCCAGCGGGCCGGAAGCGACAAAGACATCACCATTTTCGCCGAATTTCCGGCAAACAGCAAAGCCTACCCGATGGAACTGCGCGAGTTCAACGCCGAGACAGAGCAAGTTGGCCAGACCTACAGTATCACACTTGGCATGACACCCCCGGATGATCTGAATGTCCTGCCCGGTGCCTCGGCCAAGGTAACGGCAACACTGGTTACCAAAGAGGCGGGGATCATTGTACCGGCATCGGCCATCATTGCCGAGAACGACAGAAGCACCAGCGTCATGGTGTTTTCCCCAACCGGCGCAAATGAAGGCACTGTTGCAACCACCCCGGTAGAAATCGCCCCGACAGATCACGGCAAAGTACAGATTCTGTCTGGCCTGCGTGACGGGCAAGAGATTGTGATCATCGGGGCAAGTGCATTGAATGACGGCGATACCGTGCGCCGCTTTACAGGCTTCGGGAATTAACACAAATGGATATCGCCCGCGCCTCGATTGACCGTCCCGTTTACACCTGGATCGTGATGCTGATCTGCCTTTTGGGCGGCATCTGGGGGTTCAACTCTCTTGGTCGCCTCGAAGATCCGGCCTTTACTATCAAGACGGCCATCGTCGTGACGCAATACCCCGGCGCTTCGGCCGAGGAAGTCGCGCTAGAAGTGTCGGAGCCAATCGAATCCGAGATTCAGAAGATGGGCGAGGTCAAAGACATCGAGACGATGAACCAGCCGGGCCTGTCCTGGATTACGGTGAATATGCGCGACCAGTATGATGGCAGCGAACTTCCCCAGATATGGACCAAGCTACGCAACCGTGTGGCCGAAGCGGCCATGCCAAGCGGGACCTCCACGCCTTTCGTCAACGACAGTTTCGGCGATGTGTACGGGCTTTATTTTGCTGTCACTGCCCCGGGCTTTTCGGATGCCGAGATCAATGATCTGGCCTCTTACCTGCGGCGTGAGTTGCTCGGCGTGGACGGCGTCTCGAATGTGGCACTGTCTGGTGTGCCCAATGAGGTGATCTTTGTCGAACCGGATATGGCGCTGACCGCGACGATGGGCATCCCGCCTGCGACGATTCAGGCTGCCCTTGCGGGGGCCAATGAGATGGTCGACGGCGGCACTATTCAGACGACCGAAGGGCGCACGATCCTCCAGCGCCCGCACGGTTCTGAGAGCGTTGCCGAAATCGCCGCGCTTTCTTTTGGGGTGGGTGGCGAAGTGCTTAACCTGTCCAATTTTTCCAACGTCTACCGCGCGCGTGAAGCCAATCCGGATCTGATCGTTCGCCATAACGGGGTCGAGGCTTTTACGCTGGGCGTTGCCGGTATCTCCACCGAGAACATCGTTGAAGTGGGCAAGCGCGTAGATGCGCGACTGGCGGAGC
>JBFHGI010000574.1:0-2133 GCA_041583175.1 Pseudorhodobacter sp.
GGCCAAGGGCGCTGTGCGTGTATTCGTGTCAGCAGCCCCCGCAGTCTGGTCTTGGGCTTCGATGGTCTGGACCACAGGTCCGGGTGCGGGCGGCGCCAAAGCGGCTATTTGTTCGGGGGCTACTGGTTGTGTCGGCCCAGGAGGGGGCGGGCTGATGATCGTGTCACTCTGCACAATCTCGAACAGGGGCAAAACAGAAGGCTTGGGCGCAGGGTTGAAGTAGAATTGCGCGCGCAAGGAGGATTGGTCCCACGGCGTCTGCTGCCCGTCTGTTGCGGTCTCGACATCGTTGCGCACCTTTATCATAAGGTCCGAAACGCTCATCCCCGGTTGTTCCATGTGCTTCAGCAAGGCCGCTGTATAAGGGCTGTTGCCGCTCGTGCCATCACGGTCAAAGGACACGGCACCCGGACGGGTGGCGAAAGAGATAAACGTGCCTGCGCGGGTTTGCATCTGGGCCAAGCCATCCCGCGCCCCGCTACGCCCCGCGATCGGGCTGGTGCGGCACGCATCCAGAAAGATCAGCGTCTGGGCGTCAGAGGCTTGCAATTCTGCGATAATATCATCCAGCTTCCAGGTTTGCCCCTCGACGCTGCCCGCGGCATCCGGCTGGGCGGAGACCGGCAGCAAATGGTTCTGCCCGTCGATCTGGAAGGCATGGCCGGAATAGTAGAAGACCACAGCATCGGCGGATTTGGCTTGTGCGGCAAAGGCTTGGACGACGACGTTAAATACCTCGGTGTTCACATCCGTCAGCAGCGTCACCTCAAACCCGAGCCTGCGCAGCGCCTCTGACACACCGCGCGCATCATTGCCTGGGTTAGCGAGACGTGGCACATTCTGATAGGCCTGATTGCCCACAACGAGGGCCAAACGCCCCTCAGAGGCAAAAGCCCCAGCAGCAAGCCCTAGTAAAACAACCCAAAAGAGCACAAATCTCTGCAGCGCCTTCAAAGGGCGCCGTAACAAGAGCGGCAAAGAAAAAGGGGAGGCATAAAGCTGCATATGAAACGTCCGGAAAATGTGGTCCTAAAATCGTGACCCTCTAAGGGGCAGTGTAACACATCTGGCAAAAAATCACCACTCTCCGCCTCAGGCGGGCGAAATTTCGCGCGTCATACGCAAGCGGGAATGTTGCAACGGGTCATCGGGCGTTGGCGGAAAGCGCTGTTCCACTTCAAATCCCATTTTCTGCCAGAAAGCCTGCCCTTTCGGATTGGCTTCAAGGACCGCGATCAAAAGCCGGTTTGCACCGCGCTGGCGCGCTATATCTTCAAGATGAGCAACCGCGTCTGCGCCGATCCCCTGCCCGCGCATCTGCGGATCAAGTAGCAAGAGCCCGATATAGGCATCTTGCGCCTTGGGGTAGCCAAATCCCATATCAGAGATGCCGACCAGCCGTTCACGCAGGGTAATCCCCAGCTTGACAGATTGCGCGGGGTCGCCGCCCGGCACGCAATCGGCAAAGAAATCCTCGGCCGTGGCGCGTTGCGGCGGAGTGCCATTCTCCAGCACGAGATAATCTGACGCGCGCGTCATCAGGTCCAGTACCTCAACCAGGTCGCGGTCGGCCAGAACCGTGTGATATTTGCAGCTGGCGCTCATCTGATCAGCAACTCCAACGGATCGTAGAGCATTGCCCCGCCCCAAGCTGCCTCTGGCAAGCTATCGGGTTTGTAGCGGATACCGGCCATTTCGGCGCGGCTGAAGAAGCGGCGCTTGGTGACCACCCCTTCCGGGTCACGCCAAGCCTCGTCCAACGCACCACCGAGGATTTCACATCGGAAATAAAAATCGACCTGATGAAAGCCGTGATCGGGGGCATGAAATTCGTTCACCAGAACCGGCACGCCGACAGAAATAGTCAGCCCGGTTTCTTCGTGCACCTCACGGATCAGGTTATCAGGCAGGCTTTCCCCCGAATGCACGCCTCCGCCGGGGGCGCACCACAAGTCAGAGACATTCCCCCGAAAAGCATTGACCATCAAGAGCCGATCTTGATGCAAGATCAGCGCTCGTACGGCCAGACGGGGGGAACGGGGTTTCATAGAGCCAAGCTGAACCGAGCGGACGGCTTTGTCCAGCATCAACCTTTCCAAAGCCATGCGAAGGGCTTAGCTATAGCGAGATGAA
>JBFHGI010000575.1:0-2131 GCA_041583175.1 Pseudorhodobacter sp.
CACATCATAATCCGCTGCAATACGGTTCTGAAAATCGCCACGCCAATGTCGACGCCAAATTTCAATAGCATCGGTTCTTGTTAACTTCCTACTTGGCCTTCTTGCGTCATTACGCATCATCAATTCTCCGTAAATGGAGTCATTGACAGACTTGACGTGCGACCCAGCAGATGCGAAACAGCAACTGTGATATCACAAATTTCGTCGGCCAACGACGATTGCTCTAAAGCACAGGGTCTAGACCACCCTGTGCTTTTTCTATCTATATGTGGTTTTTGTGGATAGGCAAGCCTGCCGGTGTGAATGTAAGTCGCTTTCTTGGCGAGCAGCTATTTTTTCTGTTGGAAGTCAAAGACTTACACGCTTAGGTTTGCGCTATTAGGATGCCATTTGTTTTGTTTAAGAACAATCTGGCAACAGCTTGACGGTTGTGTGATTCGGCCTGATCAAAATTCATCAGCCCGATCTAGGCACACCTCTTGTAGGTCGGGGTTCACCCCGACTCTGCCACCCTTAACACACGCGATTCAAACCCTAATATTCGGTTAAATTTCTCACCAAATCATATTGAAATCAAAGGCTTGCTTTTGTTGCCGCGCGCGATTCCGCACCGCAATTCTCACGCCCGCTTGCCCAGACTGGCAACCCCCAGAACCTCCAGCACACGGGCCTCGATCTGGGCTGCATCCATGCCCGCCACCTCATACATCCGCTCGGGCGAGGCTTGATCGATGAAGATATCCGGCAGCACCATCGACCGATATTTCAGGCCCGTATCGAACACGCCTTCCTCCGCCAAAAGCTGTGCGACATGGGACCCGAACCCCCCAATCGCGCCTTCTTCCACCGTGATCAAAACCTCATGTTTCGCCGTCAGATCAAGGATCAGATCGCGGTCCAAAGGCTTCGCAAAGCGGGCATCCGCGACCGTGGGGGTGATCCCTTTCGCGGCCAGATTTTCCGCCGCGATGCGAACCTCGGCCAGTCGCGTCCCAAAGGACAGGATAGCGACCCGCTTGCCCTGCTGGACTACCCGCCCCTTGCCGATTTCCAGCGGAACGCCCCGTTCCGGCATCTCGACCCCGACACCATCACCGCGCGGGAACCGGAACGCAATCGGCCCGTCTTCATGCGCCGCCGCCGTGGCCACCATATGGACCAGCTCCGCCTCATCCGCCGCGGCCATCACCACGAAACCGGGCAGGTTCGCCAGAAAGGCCACATCAAACGCACCCGCATGGGTCGCCCCATCGGCCCCCACCAGCCCCGCCCGATCAATCGCGAAGCGCACCGGCAGCCGCTGGATCGCGACATCATGAACGACCTGATCGTACCCCCGCTGCAAGAACGTGGAATACAGCGCGCAAAACGGCTTCAACCCGCCCGCCGCCATGCCCGCCGAAAAGGTCACGGCATGCTGTTCCGCGATGCCCACATCAAAGCAGCGGCGCGGGAAACGCTCGGCAAACAGGTTCAGCCCCGTTCCGTCCGGCATCGCCGCCGTCACGGCCACAATCTTGTCATCCCGCGCGGCCTCCGCCATCAAAGACTGCGCAAAAACCTTTGTATAGCTGGGCGCGTTGGAGGGGCTTTTCTTTTGCTCGCCCGTCAGCACATCAAACTTGGCCGTGGCATGGCCCTTATCGCGCGCCTTCTCGGCCGGGGCATAGCCTTTGCCCTTCTTGGTGATCACATGGATCAGCATCGGCCCCTTGGCCCGCGCATGAACCGTGCGCAAGACAGGCATCAGCAGGTCCAGATCATGCCCGTCAATCGGGCCGACATAGCTGAACCCCAACTCCTCGAACAGGGTGCCGCCGACGGTCAAACCTTTCAGCATCTCTTTCGCCCGCCGCGCGCCTTCCTGAAACGGCTCGGGCAAGAAGCTGACAGCCCCTTTCGCCACCGCTTTCAAATCCTGAAAGGGCGCCCCGGCATAAAGCCGCGACAGGTAAGACGACATCGCCCCCACAGGCGGCGCGATGCTCATCTCATTGTCGTTCAGAATGACGAACAGCCGCTTTTTCAGATGGCCCGCGTTGTTCATCGCCTCAAAGGCCATGCCCGCGCTCATCGACCCGTCACCGATCACCGCCACCGCATCGCCGGGATCGCCGCCCAGATCGGCGGC
>JBFHGI010000576.1:0-2122 GCA_041583175.1 Pseudorhodobacter sp.
GAAGCGGTGCAGGCGCATCCGCATATCATGATTTGGGGCACGCTGGAGGCCCGCGTTCAAGGCGCTGAACTGGTTATTCTGGGCGGATTGAATGATGGCATCTGGCCGCAACTGCCGCCGCCCGACCCGTGGATGAACCGCGCCATGCGAATGGAGGCGGGCTTGCTGCTGCCGGAACGCCGCATCGGCCTGTCCGCTCATGACTACCAGCAAGCCATTTGCGCGCCGCAGGTGGTGATCAGCCGCGCGGTGCGCAATGCGGATGCCGAAACAGTGCCCTCGCGCTGGCTGAACAGGCTGACCAACCTGCTTGGCGGTTTGCCCGAGCAAGGGGGCAAGACGGCGCTGGACGAGATGAAGGCGCGGGGCAAAGCATGGCTTGCGCTGGCCGAAGCCTCCGAGCGGCCGGAGCCGATGGTGCCCAGCGCCAAACGCCCTGCCCCGCGTCCACCGATTGCCGCGCGACCTGACAAACTGGCCGTGACGGGCATCAAGACCTTACTGCGCGACCCTTACGCGATCTACGCCCGCTATATTTTGCGACTGTTCAAGTTGAACCCTTTGCGTCCATCGCCCGATGCACTTTTGCGCGGTTCGGTTCTGCACAAGGTTCTGGAGAATTTCACCAAGTCACGCCCCGACTCTGAAACCCGCGAGGAAGCCCGCGCGCGCCTGATTGCCGAGGCCACAACTGTTCTGACGCAAGAGGTGCCTTGGCCCGCTGCCCGCGCTTTGTGGATGTCGCGGCTTCACCGCGCCGCTGACTTCTTTCTGGCGACCGAGGCCGATTTGGGCGGTGTGCCGGTCGTTGTCGAAAAGCAAGGCGCGGCCCCGTTGACGGGCTTACCCTTTACCCTGACCGCGAAGCCTGACCGCATTGATGCCCTTCCGGACGGGCGCGTGCATATCTTTGACTATAAGACCGGAAGCCCACCTTCCAAAGACCAGCAGGAGTTTTTCGACAAGCAACTGTTGCTGGAGGCGGCGATGGTGTCGCGGGGTGCTTTCGCGGCGCTGGACGGCCCGAGGGAGGTCTCTGGCATCACCTATATCGGGCTTGGCTCCAGCCCGAAACGTGAGACGAGCACACCGGATGAGGCCATGTTAGGCAAGGTTTGGGAGGAATTGCACCATCTGATCAGCAGCTACATGGACCCCTCTCGCGGTTATGTTTCACGCCGCGCCATGCATGGTGAACGCTTCCCCGGTGATTACGACCATCTTGCCCGTTTTGGCGAATGGGAAATGACGGACGAACCGAAGCCGGAGGATGTGACATGAGCCGCGACGCTGCATCTGAACGGCAGGTGCAATCGGCAGACCCGCGCGCCTCAACCTGGCTTTCGGCCAATGCAGGCTCTGGCAAGACGCGGGTGTTAACGGACCGGGTGGCGCGGATGCTGCTATCGGGCGTCGATCCGGGGCGGATTTTGTGCCTGACCTATACCAAGGCGGCCGCGTCCGAGATGCAGAACCGCTTGTTCAAACGCTTGGGCGAATGGGCGATGAAGGAAGATGCCGCTTTACGCCTCGCCTTGGGCGAATTGGGTGTTGACGATGCGATTGATGCCGCTCGTCTGGCGCGGGCGCGGCAACTCTTTGCCCGCGCGATTGAAACGCCGGGCGGGTTGCGGATTCAAACCATCCACTCTTTCTGTGCGTCCCTTTTGCGGCGGTTTCCATTGGAGGCGAAGGTTTCGCCGCAATTCACCGAGATGGACGACCGCGCCAGCGCCCTGCTGCGCGAAGAAATTGTGGATGAACTGGCCGACAATGGGGCGCCAGAAGTGATCGGTGATTTGGCAGGTGCCTATACGGGTGAGGATTTCGGCGCTTTTTCCGATGAGGTTGCAGGCCGGCGTGGGGATTTCACGCAGTTTCTGACCGAAGCCGACTGCCGCGCCCTTTTTGACGTGCCCGAAGGCCTGACCGAAGCAGAAATTCTGGCCGAGGTGTTCCTGGGGGGTGAAGCGGAATGGCTGGCCCAAGCGATCGAGGTTATCGCTACAGGTTCCGCCACCGATGTGAAGGCGGCAGAAAAATTGCGGCTGCTGGATCTATCGCGTGTTGACATGGCGCTTTTATCATCACTTGAAGGATTGTTCCTTACGGGTGCGGGTGC
>JBFHGI010000577.1:0-2109 GCA_041583175.1 Pseudorhodobacter sp.
CGTTTTTCAAGCCTTGTTGACATTACCGCGATTGATCACCCAGAACGCGCCGTGACGCGCTTTGATGTGGTTTACCACTTCCTGTCGATGTACCAGAACCACCGTATCCGGGTGAAGGTCGCGGTACGCGAGGACGAGATGCTGCCCTCGATCACCTCTGTCCACCCCTCTGCCAATTGGTTTGAGCGGGAAGTGTTCGATATGTTCGGCATCCTGTTTTCCGGCCACCCCGATCTGCGCCGCATCCTGACCGATTACGGCTTCCGCGGCTATCCGCTGCGCAAGGATTTCCCGACCACGGGCTATACCGAAGTGCGCTATGACGAGGCGCAAAAGCGCGTCATCTATGAGCCGGTGAAGCTTGTGCAGGAATACCGCCAGTTCGATTTCATGAGCCCGTGGGAAGGCGCGCAATATGTGCTGCCGGGCGATGACAAGGCAAAGGGCTGAGCCGCGTGAACACGGAACCGACATTGCTGTTTGGCGTAGGGGCGACAAAGGCTGGCACAAGCTGGCTTTACGATTACCTTGCGGGGCATGGCGGTGCGCATTTGCGCTCGATCAAGGAATTGCACTATTTCGATACGCTGGAATCCGGCGCGTTCAAACGGCAGATTTCCGTACATGATCGCTATGCGGCGCGTTTGCGGGGCCGCATGTTGGCCGTCGAAGGCGATGCATTGGCGCGGACAACGGCAAAGATGCGTGATGTGCTGGATTGGCAAGCTGTTCTGCGGTTGGAAACCGAAGAGAACGGCCGCTATCTGTCCTACTTGACCGATGGGGCCGAGGGGAAATCGGTGGTGGGCGATATCACACCTTCCTACGCCCTGCTGCCCGTTTCACGCCTGCGCGCGATGGCAGGGATGATGGCCGACACCCGCTTTGTCTATCTGATGCGTGACCCGGTGTCTCGGCTCTGGAGCCATGTGCGTATGATCGGCAAACGGGCCGCCGCAACGGCGGATGCCGTACCCGAGGCCTGTTTTGCGGCGCTGGAGCAGGTGTTGAACGGGGCACAATCCGGCATGACAGAGCGGGGCGATTACAGCGGTGCCCTGCAGCGCCTCTGGCAGGCTGTGGACCCGACCAAGCTTCTGGTCATGTTCATGGAAGATATGCTGACGCCTGCCGGTCTGGCGCGTTTGTGTAAGTTTTTGGGGATCGACTATGTGGAGGCCGCGTTTGACCGGCCTGTCCACGTAGGCCCCGCTTTGGCAATGACGCCGGAGCATACGGCCCGCGCGCGCGCCCTGCTGCGCCCGCAATATGAATTTGTCGCCCGCCATTACCCGGATATTCCGGCGAATTGGCGCAAGAATATGGGTGAGGGACTATGATGGACGGTGGTTTTGACGACGCGCTGACTGGCGAGCAGAAGATCCGCAACTTTAACCTCAACTTCGGCCCGCAACACCCTGCGGCGCATGGGGTTTTGCGTCTGGTGCTGGAACTGGACGGCGAGATTGTGGAACGCTGTGATCCGCATATCGGGCTGCTGCACCGTGGCACCGAAAAGCTGATGGAAAGCCGCACCTATCTGCAAAACCTGCCGTATTTTGACCGGCTCGATTATGTGGCCCCGATGAACCAGGAACATGCCTGGTGCCTGGCGATTGAAAAGCTGACAGGCGTTGTGGTGCCGCGGCGCGCGCAGCTGATCCGCGTCTTGTTCTGCGAGATTGGCCGCGTGCTGAACCACCTGCTGAACGTCACCACGCAGGCCATGGACGTGGGCGCGCTGACCCCGCCGCTCTGGGGCTTTGAGGAACGTGAAAAGCTGATGGTGTTCTATGAGCGGGCCTGCGGCGCGCGCCTGCACGCCGCCTATTTCCGCCCCGGTGGCGTCCATCAGGATCTGACACCCGCCCTGATCGAAGATATCGACACTTGGGCGCAGGAATTCCCCAAGGTGCTGGACGATATCGACGGGTTGCTGACCGAAAACCGTATTTTCAAACAGCGCAACGCCGATATCGGCATCGTGACGGAACAGGATATCCTCGATTGGGGTTTCTCGGGCGTCATGGTGCGTGGTTCCGGCCTCGCATGGGATTTGCGCCGCGCGCAGCCCTATGAATGTTATGATGAATTCGAATTCCAGATTCC
>JBFHGI010000578.1:0-2106 GCA_041583175.1 Pseudorhodobacter sp.
GAATTTCTGGTGGCGCAAGATATGAACGACCGTTTCGCAGGCGCCGTTGCCTATCAGCGCGCCTTCGCGCGGGTTCTGGGAAGCCATTTCCATCTGCGCGCCGCTATGGCCGAAGGGGTGGACGGGCCGCGCACAGCCCTTGCACGGGTTGCGATCAAGCGTCTGCTGCCGGAATATGCGGCCTTGCTTGCGCAGGCGCGGGCGGGTGCGGCACAGCTCTATGCCCTGACGGATGAGGATCTGGCCGCGTGAATGTGATGACCGGCGGCATCCGCTACCCGTTCGACACACCTCCCGCTGACGGCGAGGCGGTAGAGGTTGCCCCCGGGGTCTTGTGGATGCGGATGGCTTTGCCCATGGCGCTGGACCATGTGAACATCTTCGCGCTGGATGATGGGCCGGGCTGGACGGTAATCGACACCGGTTTTGACAGCAAGCGGGGCCGCGCGGCATGGGAAAAGCTGCTGGCGGGGCCCTTGTCAGGCAAGCCCCTCAGCCGTGTGATCGTGACGCATCACCACCCCGACCACATCGGCCTTGCGGGGTGGTTGCAGGGCAAGGGGGCCGATTTGGCCACCACCCGGACTGCTTGGCTATATGCGCGGATGCTGGTGCTGGATGAACAGGCGAGCCCCCTGCCCGAACAAGTGGCGTTCTGGCGCGCGGCGGGCATGGCCCCTGACCTGCTGGCCACCCGCATGGCCGAACGCCCCTTCAACTTTGCCGATGTCGTGGCGCCGCTGCCGCTCGGCTTCACCCGCCTGCAAGAAGGCGAAGAGATCACGATCGGCGGGCGGCGCTGGACCATCCGCATGGGCAATGGCCACGCGCCGGAACATGCAACCTTCTGGTCGCTGGATGACAATCTGGTGCTGGGCGGCGATCAGCTTTTGCCTTCGATATCGGCCAATATCGGGGTTTACCCTACCGAACCGGATGCCGACCCCTTGGGCGAGTGGCTGGACAGCTGTGCGCGGTTCCAGGCCTTTGCCCGTGACGACCAACTGGTTCTGCCCGGTCACAAATTGCCCTTCACGGGCCTGCCTCTGCGCCTGCATCAGATGATCGAGAACCACCACGGCGCACTGGACCGTCTGCGCGACCATCTGAAAGCCCCGCGCAGCGCTGCCGCATGTTTCATGCCACTGTTCAAGCGCGAGATTACCGGCGGGGCCTACGGGCTGGCGCTGGTCGAAGCGGTTGCCCACCTCAACCACCTCTTGCATCGGGGCGAGGTTTCCCGGACCATGACCGAGACAGGCGCATGGAACTGGGTGATGCATGAATGACGAAATTATGACCGCCGCCGAGGCGATGGAGGCCAGCGCGATGCCCCATGCCCGCGTTGTGCATTGCAATGACAATGCGCCCGCGACGGCCGAGCAACTGCCTCTGCCCGAAGCTGTGGCAAAGAAACCGGTCACGCAGAAAAGCCCGGCGGAATGGGCGTATGAGCGTATCATCCTGTATCTGAAGAATTTCGAAGAGCAGTTGGACCAGAATCACGAGGTTGCCATGGGCTTCACCGGCAGCACTGCAGGGGTGCTGCGGATTGAAGGCGTGGGGTATTTCGACCCCGATATCCTTACGTTCTATGGCTCTGACGAAGACGGCACCCGAATGCAGCTTATCCAGCATGTGACCCAGCTGAACGTGGTTTTGCGGGCGGTTTCGAAGCAATCCCCCGCCGAAGAACCTGCCCGCCGCATCGGGTTCCGGCTTGCGCAGGATCTGGGTGCGGCCTGAGCGCCGCGCATTGCAGGGTTTTTCCCTTTCCCCATGACGGGGCGGCGTGACAGGGCGGAATGAATCGGGTAAAGGACGACAAACATGAAAATTAAAGGAGCCTTCACGATGGCTGAACACAAGCACGGCAGCATGGATATCAAAGTGCAGGAAAAGACCTTTGAAGGCTTTATCCGCATGGTGACTTGGGGTGCGGCGATTTCGATTGGCGTGCTGATTTTCATGGCATTGGCCAACGGCTGATTTTCTGCCGGATTCAAGATTTTGACGGCGCACACATCGTGCGCCGAAAGGGATAGTTATGCGCCGTCTATATTTATGCTTCATCGCCATTCTGTTTCTAGCCGCCTGTGGTGGTGC
>JBFHGI010000579.1:0-2106 GCA_041583175.1 Pseudorhodobacter sp.
AAGCCGGGCTGGCCGTTCGTCGCTGGGCCTATCAATCGCATGGTTTCAATCAATTGGTCAGCTATATCGATTACAGGAACCATCCTTCGCAAGCCGTTGCAAAACGTCTTGGAGCACAGAGAAATGGTATGCGCGCTGAACATGAGCCTGACGCGGAAGTCTGGGTCCACCTGACGGAACCGGACTGTCCCCTATAAGCGCCGCGCGGAGCAAGGCGCATGACAGCGCTATATAAAAAGCCGCGCAGGGTTTCCCTTGCGCGGCTTTGACTCTTGCGGGACAGGGCTGCTCTTAGCGGCCCATATCCTCGCCGTCTTCGTTCGCGGCACCGATCTCGTCGAAGAGCTCGGCAATCTCGAATTCAGCGGCGGCTTCAGCCTCTGCTGCCAATTCCTGAATGGATTTACCAGCGGCCTGAAGTTCGGCTTCTTCTGCCGAGCGGGCCACGTTGACCGAGAATTGTACGGTCACTTCAGGGTGCAGCACAACGGATACGGTGTGCAGACCCAGTTCCTTGATCGGCTTGTCCAGAACAACCTGATGGCGGTCTACCGTGAAGCCAGCCTCGCCTGCGGCTTCGGCAGCGTCACGGGTGGTGACGGAGCCATAAAGCGCGCCGGCATCGGATGCGGAACGGATGATGACAAAAACCTGACCGTCAAGAGTCGCGGCAACTGCCTCGGCCTCTTTGCGGGTTTCAAGGTTTTGGGCTTCGAGCTGAACTTTGCGCGCTTCAAAAGATTTGATGTTTGCATCGTTCGCGCGCAACGCTTTGCCCTGAGGCAAAAGGAAGTTGCGGCCGAAACCGTCTTTTACGTTTACGACATCGCCCATTTGGCCCAGCTTGGCCACGCGTTGAAGAAGGATCACTTTCATATCAGTTGCTCCTTATTTCACAGCATATGGCAGCAAAGCGAGGAAGCGAGCGCGTTTGATCGCACGGGCCAGCTCACGCTGCTTTTTCGCCGAAACGGCAGTGATGCGCGACGGCACGATTTTGCCACGCTCGGACACGTAGCGTTGCAGCAAACGTGTGTCTTTGTAGTCAATCGCCGGTGCATTGTCACCCGAGAACGGGCAGACCTTGCGGCGACGGAAGAAGGGTTTATTCGCCATTTGAATGGTCCTTTCCTAAGCCTTTAGATCAACGACGCGGACGGTCGCCGCGGTCACCACGATCGGGGCGGTCGCCGCCACGGTCGCCGCGTTCACGGTCGTCACGCTTTTGCATTTGCACGGATGGGCCTTCTTCGTGGGCGTCAACCTTGATGGTCAGCACACGCATCACGTCATCGTGCAAGCGCATCAGGCGTTCCATTTCCTGAACTGCGGAAGCAGGAGCGTCCGAGCGCAGGAAGGCATAGTGGCCCTTGCGGTTTTTGTTGATTTTGTAGGCCATCGTTTTCACGCCCCAGTACTCGTGCTCGACGACTTTGCCGCCGTTGTCCGAAAGTACTGTGGAGAAGTGTTCGATAAGCCCTTCGGCTTGCGTGTTGGAAAGATCCTGACGCGCGATCATGACATGCTCGTATAGCGGCATGCTGTCTCCGTTCATTAACTTATGGCGCATTTCATAGGTCGGGGTCACCATCTTGCCGCGTCCCGACCACGAGAGGCTGCACCGGATCAAAAGATAAAGTGCGGCAAGATCGGGCGCGTATAGCTGGGGATGGGGTTTTGTGCAAGGCGTTTGTACGGCACAGGCTATTTTGCCAGCCGCAGTAGGGCCACACCCAGCAGGGTGATTGCGGTCGAGGCAACTTTGGCGAGGCTAAGCTTTTCGCGCAGGAAAAACACGCCGATCAGCAGGGCAAAGATGATCGAGGTTTCGCGCAGGGCGGTGACAAGCGCGATAGGGGCTTGGGTGAAGGACCAGATGACCAGCGCATAGGCCGTAAAGCTGGCGGCACCCCCCAGCAGGAAGGCGCGTTTGCCGTGGGTCCAGAGGGCGGGAATCTGGTGCGGTGCGTGGCGTTTCAGATAAAATAGCATGATAAGTGCATTGGCACTGCCCAGCCAGCCGTAAAAGCCAAGCGCCGTGCCAGCGTGGCGCGCGCCGATACCATCGACCAGCGAGTAGGCGGCAATGAAGCCGCCTGTGACAAG
>JBFHGI010000580.1:0-2103 GCA_041583175.1 Pseudorhodobacter sp.
GTGCGCTGCCTTGCGGAATAACCGGCACAGGCTTGCCAAACAGCGCCGCCGCGATTGCCGCCAGCACCCAGGGCCGCCCCTGCGCACCACGGCCAACCATCACGCCATCCGCGCCAGAAGCCGCAAGAGCCGCCTTTGCCGAAGTCGCATCGACAATATCACCATTCGCGATGACCGGAATCCGCACCGCCTCTTTCACCGCACGAATGGCCGCCCAGTCGGCCGCGCCCTTGTAGAATTGGCAACGGGTGCGGCCGTGTATGGTGATCATCTGCACCCCCGCACTTTCCGCCCTATTCGCGATCTGCGGCGCGTTCAGCAGCGCATCATCCCAGCCCAAACGGGTTTTCAGCGTAACCGGCACGCTGACCGCCCCGACGACCGCCTCGATCAACGACAAAGCGTGATCAGGGTCTTTCATCAAGGCAGAACCGGAATAGCCCGTCGTCACCTTTTTCGCGGGGCACCCCATATTGATATCAATCACCTGCGCGCCCTGCGCTTCGACATAGCGGGCGGCTTCGGCCATCCAATAGGCCTCTCGCCCCGCGAGCTGCACCGAGGTCGCCTGCTGGTCGAATCCCAGCTCTGCCCTGGCACGCGCCAGCGGCCGGGCCTGCACAACTTCCTGACTGGCCACCATTTCTGATACCACCAAACCCGCGCCAAACTGCGCCACCAACCGCCGGAACGGCAAGTCGGTGATACCCGCCAAAGGCGCGAGCAAGACAGGAGGGTCGATGGTCAAAGAGCCCAGCTTCACAAGTAAGGTCCAATCCGGCGTGTTACCCCCTTCACCTAGCCTTGCCCGAGATGAAAGACAAACCCTCACGCTGCAAAAATCATCGAAAAACAGATTGTGCCTAATTTTTAATCTTTGCCATCGAGCCGACCGGCAATTGCCCCGCCAAGCCAGTTGGCCTAAGTGTAGGCGCATCAGAAAGCCGAAAGTATCCGCATGACCAGCGCCGCCATCATCACTGCCGCAGGCCGGGGCACCCGCGCCGGTGGGGCCGTGCCCAAACAGTGGCAACCCCTTGGCGGAAAGCCGGTTTTGCAGCACACGGTTGAGTTTTTTCGCAATTCGGGACAGTTTTCAGTTCTGGTGGTAACAATCCACCCCGATGACCGCGCCTTGGCCGCCTGTCTGGGGGAGGATGTGGTCTTGGTCGAGGGCGGCGAAAGCCGCAGTGCCTCTGTCAAGAACGCGCTGGAGAAGCTTGATCGCACAGAAATATCCCAAGTTTTCATCCATGACGGGGCAAGGCCTTTTCCTTCCCTCGGCCTGCTGAACCGCCTGCAAGACGCGTTGCAGGCCGGTCCAGCCGCAGCCCCCGCCTTGATGGTAACGGACGCGCTTTGGCGTGGGATTGATGGCCATGTGACGGGTGTGCAGGACCGTGCCGGCCTGTTTCGCGCCCAAACCCCGCAAGCCTTCCATTTTGCCCCCATACTTGCCGCCCATCGTGCCCATTCCGACGCGGCCGCCGATGACGTGGAAGTGGCCCGCGCGGCGGGGATGGATGTTGCGATCGTCGCAGGTGACACCGACAATATCAAAATCACCCAGCCGCAAGATTTCGCCCTGGCGGAGCAAATTCTGGCGCAGCGCGCCCAAAAGGACAAAGCAATGGATATTCGACTTGGCAACGGTTTTGACGTGCATGCCTTTTGCGCGGGGGATCATGTCTGGCTGTGTGGTGTGAAAATCCCGCATTCCCAAGGGCTTCTGGGCCATTCTGATGCGGATGTGGGGATGCATGCGCTGACAGATGCGCTTTATGGTGCTTTGGCACTGGGCGATATCGGCCAGCATTTCCCCCCTTCGGACCCGCAATGGAAAGGGGCCGAAAGCCATATCTTTCTGGCCCACGCGATGGAACAGGCCCGCGCGCAGGGGTTCACGCTGGGCAATGCCGATGTGACGCTGATCTGCGAACGCCCAAAAATTGGGCCACATGCGCCCACCATGCGCGCCGTCTTGGCACAGATCATGGGGGTGGACATGGGGCGCGTATCGGTTAAAGCGACCACCAGTGAAAAGCTGGGCTTCACGGGCCGCGAGGAAGGCATCGCCGCCCTTGCCACCGCAACATTGGTGAA
>JBFHGI010000581.1:0-2095 GCA_041583175.1 Pseudorhodobacter sp.
CAGCACCTCGTCACCGGGGTTCAAAAGCCCCATCAGCACGGCGTAAAGCGTGGTCTGCGTACCGGGAAAACACATGATCTGATCGGGCGAAATCTCGCGCCCGCGCCGCGCCGTATAGCGGGCCGCCAAGGCCCGCAGCAAACCGGATTCGCCTTGCCCGTTGGAATAGCCGGTGCGCCCGGCCTTCATCGCGCGCGCCGCCGTGTCCATCAACTCGGACGGGGTGGGCACATCCGGCTCGCCGATCGTCAACTCGATAATGGCCTGCCCCTCAACGGTTTGCCCTGCGGCCTTCATTGCCCGGGCCTTGGAATGAACCGCCCATTTCGCCCCGCCAAGCCCCGCAAGACGGTCTGTCACAGCCGCATATCTCATCCGTCATTCCCTTCATCCGGCACATGCGCCGCCAAATCCAAACCCAGTATCGCGCCGACCGAGGCCAACCCGATCCGTTCCAACTCTCCCGCCTCGAACGCATCGGGCAGGGCCGACCCTTCCAGCCACAGCCCGTCGATCACCGCGTTGCAGGCAATCGCCTCGGCCCGCAGGCGCGCGGCATCGGCCTTGCGCGGCAGGTCCGCGATCAGACCCTGCAACAGGTCGCGGTAATGCAGATAGCTGGCCTCATGCGCCGCGCGCATCTCCGGGTCGCGCCGCATCTGGTGCAGGAAACCGGCCCAAAGCCCCATGGCCTGCGGATCGACCACAGGGGGCCGCAAGCTGGAGGCAACAAACACCGCAAGCCGCGCCTCGGGGCGGGCAGGGGCCTGTGCGACGACGGCAAGGCTCGCCTCGATCATCGCCTCCATCACATGGGTATAGGCGGCGCGGGTCAGCGCCTCTTTGGTCGCGAAATAATGGCGGATCAAGCCCGGCGTCACACCCGCCCGTTCGGCAATCGCGCGCACCGTGGCCGCCGCTGGCCCACCTTCGGAAATCAGCGCAACCGCAGCCGCGATCAGGGCCGCGCGCCGCGCGTCCTCATTCTGGCGGATAAATTTGCGGCGATCTCCGGTCACAGGCAGTCTTTCGCGGTTCCAGTAATTATACGCTTGCATAATTACGCGTTGGCGGGCTTACTGCAATGAAGAAATGATGATGGGCCGATGACAGCACTGGCAAAACAACCCGTTTCTACCCCGCAACCCGAAGCGATCCGTATTGAGGGGCTGCATAAATCCTTCGGCACGCTAGAGGTGCTGAAGGGCGTGAACCTGACGGCGCATCAAGGCGATGTGGTGGCGATCATCGGCGGCTCAGGTTCCGGAAAATCCACGATGCTGCGTTGCATCAACTTTCTGGAAACGCCCACATCCGGCAAGATCGTGATCGGCGGCGAAGAGGTGGCGCTGCGCCCCGATGGCACCCCCGCCAACCGCAAGCAGATCGAACATCTGCGCCAAAGC
This sequence comes from Pseudorhodobacter sp., assembly GCA_041583175.1. Taxonomy (GTDB): domain Bacteria; phylum Pseudomonadota; class Alphaproteobacteria; order Rhodobacterales; family Rhodobacteraceae; genus Pseudorhodobacter. The sequence continues at coordinate 1,407 of JBFHGI010000581.1, forward strand.
CTCGGCATGGTGTTCCAACAGTTCAACCTGTGGAGCCATAAGACCGTTCTGGAAAACCTGATCGAAGTGCCGGTGCATGTGCTTGGCACCCCCAAGGCCGAAGCGGTGGAGCGGGCAAAGGCCTTGCTTGACCGTGTCGGCCTTGCCGCCAAAGCCGATACCTATCCCGCCTTCATGTCGGGCGGGCAACAGCAACGCGCCGCCATCGCGCGGGCTTTGGCAATCGAACCCCGTGCGATGCTGTTTGACGAACCGACCTCGGCGCTGGACCCGGAACTGGTGGGCGAGGTGCTGGGCGTGATCCGCGACCTCGCCGCCGAAGGCCGCACCATGATTCTGGTCACGCATGAGATGAAATTCGCGCGCGAGGTGGCGAGCCATGTCATCTATCTGCACAATGGCGTGATCGAGGAGGAGGGGCCGCCCGACACCCTGTTCGGCAACCCGCAATCCGACCGCCTGAAACAGTTTCTGCAAACCGTCGGGTGACGCATCCGGCAGAATGATACCGGGATAACCCGGAAAAACCGACCACCAACAAAGGGAAAAACCATGAAGAAAATCTTGCTTACCACACTCGCCGCACTGGCCCTGGGCAGCGCCGCCGTCGCCGAACCGGTCACAGTCGGCATCGCCTCTGAACCCTATCCACCCTTTGCCGCCCCTGATGCCGCCGGGAATTGGGTCGG
>JBFHGI010000582.1:0-2091 GCA_041583175.1 Pseudorhodobacter sp.
CCACGCGGATCAACTCATTCCGGGTCAGCATGGCTGCGGCGTAATACGCCCCGTACAGCGCCAGCGCAAATGGCAGCGCAAGGATCATCACCGTTGTGCCCGGCGTTGCGTTGGGTGTGATGAACAGCGCATCGGCCAGGAGGCCAAGCACCACCCCGCCAGCACCGATCAAAAGCGGGCGATGATCCGCCGAAGGGGCCACCCCGCGCGCCGTCGTCAACATCAGCGCAAAGAGCAGGAAGATCACACCGACCCCGGTGCCAACGGGCGCACGCGATGCCAGTTTTTCGGCATAGGCGGCGGCCACCTCGTCTTGCGTCAGTTGCACAGATTGGGCAACGCCCCCCGCCGCATCAATCGCGGCCTGTTGGGCAACGGCTGCATCCCAGCGCGCTTGGCCATGCAACTCGATCATCGAGGCTTTGCACTGGTCAGACACGCGGGTCCGCAGATCAGCGGTTTGTCCGGCATCGGAATAGCTGTCCACAATCAGGCTCTGATCGCCGATCAGACCGACCTGCATGAACAAGAACAGCCCCCCGATCAGCGCAACCGGAAGCACGAGGAACCAGAGTGTCGCCTCATTCCGGGTGATAATCTCACCGCGCCCGTCGCTTTCGATCTGGACGGCGGGTGCTTTGGACGGGTTCAACAAGGCAAAGCCAAACGCGTAAGATGCGTAAAGCACGGCCAGCATGATGCCCGGCAGAATGGCTGCCTGGAACAGTGTCCCCACCGAAACCACCGCGGCAGAGCCGAGATAGGTCAAGGCATCGGAACACCCTGCCGTTTGCGCCCGGATTTCTTGCCCTGCGGCGTAAAGATCACCCGCCATCGTGCCAAGCAAAACGATCACGATCGACGGTGGGATGATCTGGCCCAAAGTGCCCGAAGCCGCAATAACCCCTGTGGCAAGCTGCGGCGAGTAGCCTGCGCGCAGCATTGTCGGCAGCGACAAAAGCCCCATGGTCACAACAGTTGCGCCCACAATCCCCGTCGAAGCGGCCAAGAATGCGCCCACGACCACAACTGCCACCGCCAGACCGCCCGGAAGCGGGCCGAATACGCGCGCCATTGTCGTCAGCAAGTCATTGGCGATTTTAGAGCGTTCCAGAACGATGCCCATCATGACGAACATCAGCACGGCCAACAGCGTTTCAATCGACGCGCCTGCGATCACCCGCTCGTTCATGCGGTTCACGATGAACGACAGGTTGCGATCCATCGCCACTTCCCAGCCTTGCGGGAACAGAGGTTGCGCAACAAGCGGCAAGTCGGGATATCTGAAATGCGTTATGTCGATCTGGTTGACGCCTGCCGCCTGCAAGGCGCGATACGCATCCGACGAGGTATCGACCGCGTTATGGATGAGCAGGCCCGAACCGTCGAGCACTGCAATGATGCCAAACGCAATAACCCCGGCCCCGCCAATTGCGAAAGCCACCGGAAAGCCCGAGATGATGCCCGAGAAGAGGCACAGAAACACGATGATGAGGCCGACCTCAATCCCGTCAAGTCCGAATAACATGATGTGACAGTCCTTTGTTGGGGGCCTTAATGGGTGCCGGTGGCAGAGGCATCCACCGTCGAGTCGAGATCCAGATATTTGCCATCTTCTTCAGGGCCTTCACGCCACTCCAGCATGGAGCGGTAGAAGAACGCGATAGCATGCAGGAACACCAGAGCGGTGAAAGACAGCATAAGGATCTTGAACAGATAGTAGGCGTCATAGCCGTTGGGCGAGAAGCCGATGGTCTCGACGTTCCACTTCAAGACCTTTGATTTGCGCATGATCTGCTCGATGCTGTCAGAGGCCGAGATTTTCGGGGTCAGCAGGTGACGCCACATGAAGAACCACGCGAAAAGCCAGGTCATGATGGTCGCAGGCATCATGAAGACCAGCGCGCCGAACATATCGACGACCCGCTTGGCCCGGTAGCTGAGCCGCGCATAAACCAGATCAACGCGGACATGACCGCCTTGCACAAACGTGTAAGTCACGCAAAGACAAACGATCATCGCGTTGTAAAGCTTCAGCTCTTCCGACCACCAGCTTACGTCATGTGAAATGAAGGTGTAGCCGTCCCAGAG
>JBFHGI010000583.1:0-2091 GCA_041583175.1 Pseudorhodobacter sp.
ATTCGACAGGCACAAGATCGCCATGACTTCCGATGCCACCGTAATATCAAACCCGGTCTGACGCGGGAAACCGTTGGCAACGCCGCCAAGGTTCACCACCACATCCCGCAAAGCGCGGTCGTTCATATCCATCACACGGCGCCACACAACGCGGCGCGCGTCAATCTCCAGTTCATTGCCCCAATAGACGTGGTTGTCGATCATCGCTGATAGCAAGTTGTGCGCGCTGGTGATCGCGTGAAAGTCGCCGGTGAAATGCAGGTTCATCTCTTCCATCGGGACAACTTGCGCCATGCCGCCGCCCGCGGCCCCGCCCTTCATGCCGAAGTTCGGCCCTAGGCTGGCCTCACGGATACAGATCACGGCCTTCTTGCCGATGCGGTTCAAGCCATCGCCAAGACCAACCGTTGTCGTGGTCTTGCCTTCGCCTGCCGGGGTCGGGTTGATTGCGGTCACCAGCACGAGTTTGCCATTCTTACGCTCGGCGAGAGAGGCGATAAACTCTTGGCTCACCTTCGCTTTATCATGGCCGTAGGGCAGCAAGTGCTCCGACGGAATGCCAAGCTTGTCGCCAATCTCCATGATCGGCCGCTTCTTTGCTTCCCGTGCAATCTCGATATCGGTCTTGAAAGCCATTCTTCGCCACTCCCTGCATGACACCGCCCTGACTGGGCTTTGGGATTGTGTAGCCAGTCCATTTGCGGCAAGAAAGGGCGTTTCCGACGCATCCCGCGCCAAATTCGCCAGCGCTTGTTTCCGATAGGGAAAATCATCGCTGGTCAGGGAAATTTCGCGGCACCACAGCCACAAACTCAATGAGTTTTAACCAGCCTCGGAAATCGAACGGCCCGTTAAGGGAACTTTTAACCCCTCGGTTGCGTTATTCATGCAAGTAACCTGGGAGAGTTCGATGTCTAAACATCCTGTCGCAATCGTCTTTAACGCTGCCTTGGGCTTTGGCTTGCTGCTATCGGCTGCCGTGCTATCCCTACTGTGACCCGCGCCATGCCCTTTGGTCAGGAATATGCAGCGTGATACCGTCACCGAGGCGCAGCAACCCCTCACGTTCTACCCAAGCGGTCACCCCGCGCCGCCCGACTGCGGCTGGTTTGAATTTGGCGCCCTTGCCGGGGTGATCCGCTTCAATCGGTCTTGCTGGCAAGACACAGGGGCGGTTTTCCATATCTACCACCAGTGTCGCCCCGCTTTCCGCCTGAAGCCGAGATGAGGGCGGCAGGTGGGTGAAGTCCGGAATTCCCTCAATCACCATTGTCGCACCCAACAAAGCGGGATCAAGCGCCGCCACCCCCATGTCAGCCGCAATCGCTGCCAGCTCTTGCGCGCAAAGGATGGCGAATTGGCGCGTATTGCGAATGATGGTATCGCGCGAGTATTGTGTTAGCACACGGCTGCAGGACAGTCGGGTCAGCCCGCCATGCGCTTCGCCTTCAGGACCTGAAAAAAGAGCCGAGATCTCTGCAACCGGGTCACTGGGTAATTTGGCGGCACGATCTCCGACTAGCCCCAACCAGACTATCTTGCCCACCACGTCCGTTTTCTTCAAAGCTGGCATCTGCACCTACACTTTTACCGTGAAAAATACGCGCCGGAATGGCAACAGCGCCGCACCATCGGGCAGAAGCGGATAAGCCGCGCCCAATGCCGTGTCATAGGCGGCAAAGAAGGCTTCGGTTTCGGTGGTGCTGAGGCGGTCCAGATAGGGCCGCATGACGGTGGATTGGGTGAAGGCTCGCACCGGATGTCCTTCCGCTTGCGGCTCAAGCCGTTGCACATATTCACTTTCCCATGCAGTTACCTGCCCCAATGGCGCCAGCATTTCCCAATATTTCACAGCCGAAGGCACTGGCGATTGCGGCACATTCTCGAACCGGTCAGCAAAGAGAGAGGCTGCAATATCGCGCAAGAACCGGTGCGAAGGCGCGCCGGACTGGCGTGGCATCTGCACCGCCAGAACACCCGCCGGCGCCAACATCGCGGCCAAGCGAGGCAAAAGCGTTTCGTGCTCCGGAATCCAATGTAGCGCCGCGTTGGAAAACAGCAGTGCAACCGGTTTTGCGGGCTGCCATTTGG
>JBFHGI010000584.1:0-2091 GCA_041583175.1 Pseudorhodobacter sp.
AATGTGGAGCCGGTTGCGCTGGATCAGGTGAACTGCCCCGACGAGACGCTTGTTTCCCTCGCCAAAGGCGCCTGGGACGAGGCGCTGGCACTGGGCGAGAAGCACGGTTTCCGCAACGCGCAAACCACTGTTATCGCGCCGACTGGCACCATCGGTCTGGTCATGGATTGCGACACCACCGGAATTGAGCCGGATTTTGCACTGGTGAAGTTCAAGAAACTGGCTGGTGGCGGCTATTTCAAGATCATCAACCAGTCGGTGCCTGCGGCACTTGAAAAGCTGGGCTATGGCTCGGCGCAGATTTCCGAGATTGTGGCCTATGCGGTTGGCCATGGCTCGCTGGGCAACTGCCCCGGGATCAACCATTCCTCGCTGGTGGGCCATGGTTTCGGACCGCGTGAGATTGAAAAGGTCGAAGCGGCTCTGGCCTCGGCCTTCGATATCCGCTTTGTGTTCAACCAATGGACGCTGGGCGAGGATTTCTGCAAGAACACGCTGGGCATTCCGGCTGAAAAGCTGGCCGATCCGACCTTCGATCTGCTTCGCCACCTTGGTTTCACCAAGGCGCAAGTGGAGCAAGCGAACGAGCATATTTGCGGCACCATGACGCTGGAAGGCGCGCCATTCTTGAAAACCGAGCATTATTCGGTATTCGATTGCGCAAATGCGTGTGGCAAGAAAGGCAAGCGTTATCTGAGCGTTGACAGCCATATCTATATGATGGCCGCTGCGCAGTCCTTCATCTCGGGCGCGATTTCCAAGACCATCAACATGCCGAATTCGGCCACCATTCCCGAAACGCTGGCGGCTTATGAGCTGTCACATTCGCTCGGCATCAAGGCAAACGCCTTGTACCGTGACGGATCGAAACTGTCGCAGCCTTTGGCATCGGCGCTGGTCGAGGATGATGACGAGGCCGAAGAGGTTCTGATCAACGGTTCCGATCAGGAAAAAGCCATCGTGCTGGCTGAAAAGATCGTGGAAAAGGTGATCATCAAAGAGATCGTCAAATCCCACCGTGAAAAGCTGCCGGAGCGTCGCAAAGGCTATACGCAGAAAGCGGTTGTTGGTGGGCACAAGGTCTATCTGCGCACTGGTGAATACAAAGACGGCCAGTTGGGCGAGATCTTCATCGACATGCACAAGGAAGGCGCGGGCTTCCGCGCCATGATGAACAACTTTGCCATCGCGGTCTCGGTTGGTCTGCAATATGGTGTGCCGTTGGAAGAGTTTGTGGAGGCCTTCACCTTCACCAAATTCGAACCGGCCGGCATGGTGCAGGGCAATGACAGCATCAAGAATGCGACCTCCATTCTGGATTACATCTTCCGTGAATTGGCCGTGTCCTATCTGGATCGCACCGATCTGGCCCATGTGAAGCCGCAAGGCGCGTCGTTTGACGATCTGGGCGGCGGCGAGGGCGAAGGCAAACGCAACATCAGCCCTGTGGATGATGCGGCGGCCAGCCGTGGGCTGGAAGTGCTGCGCCAGATCTCTTCGACCGGCTATCTGCGCAAACGGTTGCCGCAGGAATTGACGGTGCTGCAAGGCGGGATCGGGGCAACCGCGCTGGCCTCTGGCATGGACCCGGTGTCGGTGCTGAACACGCTGGTTCCGCAAACCGCCCAAGCGATGGCGACCTCTACCACAGCCATTTCAAGTGGCGCTGTGTCCATGGACGCCCGCACCAAGGCCAAGATGCAAGGCTATGAGGGCGAGGCTTGCGGCGAATGCGGCAACTACACGCTGGTCCGCAACGGCACCTGCATGAAGTGCAACACCTGCGGCGGAACGAGCGGCTGTAGCTGATTGGAGTGGAGGTTGGGGCGCAGCGTTCCCGCGCAGCGCCCCAGCTTTCCCGCATTGTTTGAGCACGGTGCGGGGCAAGCTTTCTCGTGTCAGATCCCGTAATTATGTCCGAATTTCAAAATTCGGCCAATTTGGGGGCAAAGGAAAAGCGTGCTCTTAGGGCGAGTTTCATCACTTGCTGATACGGGTTCGTTCGAGGAATAAATCCCCGATTTCATATCGTTAGGAATATGGGGTGTCCTTGCGGCGCCCCATTTTCTTTGCCAATTATAGGGTCAAGGT
>JBFHGI010000585.1:0-2090 GCA_041583175.1 Pseudorhodobacter sp.
GACGGGGCGCAGGCCAGTTTTGAGCTGTTGGCGCGGCGGGCTTTGGGGCTGTGCCCGCAGTTCTTCGAGGTCAAGCGTTACCGGGTGACGGTGGAGCGGCGCAAGAACAAGCGTGACCAGATGGTCAGCCTGTCGGAAGCGGTTGTGGTGGTGAAGATCGGCGACCAGAAGATGCTGTCGGTGTCGGAGTCGATGGACGAGACCGGCACGGATCGTGGCCCCGTCAACGCGCTGTGGAAGGCGCTGGCCAAGGATCTGGGGCGGTTTCAGGCCTGTATCGACGATATGCATCTGGTGGATTTCAAGGTGCGCATCACGCAGGGCGGTACCGAGGCCGTGACCCGCGTCATCATCGACAGCGAGGATGCGGCGGGCAAACGTTGGTCTACGGTCGGCGTTTCACCCAACATAGTCGATGCCAGTTTCGAGGCACTTTTGGATGTGGTCACATGGAAGCTGATCCGGGATGGGGCGAAATGAGCGAAGATAAAGCAGGCGTTGCCGAGGCGTTTTTTACCTTGCACCGTGATTTGCCGCGCGAAGGGCCGGGCGAGGCGGCGGATGTCGCTTGGGCCGCGACGATTTGCGGTTTGGCAGCGGATGCCGATATTGTCGATGTCGCCTGCGGGCCGGGTGGCGATATTGCGGCTTTGCTGGTCGCTGCGCCGAAAGGCCATGTGACCGCGCTCGATAAAACTCCGCATTTCGTCGAGGCCGCACGCGGCGCATGGCGCGACGATCCGCGTGTGATGGTGTTGCGGGCCGATATGGCGCGGATCATGAACAGCTTTGATCTGATCTGGTGTGCGGGGGCTGTCTATTTCATGGGCGTGACCGAAGCCTTGAGCGCATGGCGCAAGTCGCTGAACCCCGGTGGGGTTGTGGCCTTTTCAGAGCCCTGTTGGTTTTCGGCAAGCCCATCGCCCGAGGCGCGGGAAAACTGGGCGGACTATCCGCCGATGACCGATGAGGCTGGTATCAGCGCGCGGGTGGCTGCCGCTGGATTTGAGGTGTTGGGCACGCGCCGGCTGTCCGATGCCGCGTGGGAAGCCTATTACACACCGATGGAACAGCGCATCGCTGCGTTGAAATCCGAGGCGACGGAGGATCTTGCGCAGGTTCTGCAAGAGGCGGAGGCCGAGATTGCGGCCTGGCGGGCGCATCGGGCGGAGTTCGGGTATCTGCTGGTGCTGGCGCGGCCTGCATGAGGCTTGGGGCGCGGATGATGCATGACACGCTGTTTTCCTTGATCGAACGCGGTGATCCGACGCGGTTTTCGGCATTGATGGCGGCGCCGCCCACGGCAAGGGGGGCGCTTGCGCCGCTCTATGCGTTGAACCTTGAGATCGCGCGGGCGCCCTGGCTGACGAAAGAGCCGATGATCGCCGAGATGCGGCTGCAATGGTGGCGGGATGCGGTGGAAGATGTGGGGCGGGGAACCATCCGCGCGCATGAGGTCATGCAACCGCTTGCTGACCTGATGACCCAGCGGCGATTGCCGGCCGAGACACTGGACCGGATGATCGAGGCGCGGCGCTGGGACATTTACACCGACGCTTTCGCGGATGAGGCGGCTTTTGACGCCTATCTCGCCGATACGGCGGGCGGTTTGATGTGGCTCTCGGGCAAGGCGCTCGGGGCAGGGGAGGTGTCCGAACCGGCATTGCGCGATTTTGGCTGGGCGGCGGGTTTGGCCGCCTATTTGCAAGCGGTGCCGGAACTGGCGGCGCGCGGGCGTATTCCGCTGCTGGACGGGCGGGAAGAAGGGATCGCTGCGCTCGCCCGCGAAGGGCTCGACCGCCTCGCCAAGGCCCGCGCGGCGGGGATGGAGACCGTGGCACGTCCGGCATTGCTGGCAGGGTGGCAAGCGCCCGCTTTGCTGAAAATGGCGGCGACAGAACCGGGCCGCGTAGGCGAAGGGGCCTTGCAGCTTTCCGAATTCTCGCGGCGCGGCAAGCTCTTGTGGCAAGCTTTCACACATCGCTGGTAGCACCGCCTTCCCCCTTTGTCGGATTTGCGCTAGGCTGCGCAAAACGGGCGAATGCCCAGATGTGTCACGAGGAGCAGCGACATGCAGGTCACCAAAAGAA
>JBFHGI010000586.1:0-2079 GCA_041583175.1 Pseudorhodobacter sp.
AATATAGCGCATGGGCAGCACGTCAAAGCCTGCATGACCCGCACAGGGAGCCAAGGCAAACGCGGCAACCAAACCCTTCATTGTGCGAGCTTCTCATCAACCTTTCGGGCTAGCGCCTCCGCACGCGCCGCGATTTCGGCAAGCGTTTCGGGGATTTGGGGCGGGATAACAGGGATTTCGATCTTTTGCGGCTCGGGTGCCGGCTTGTTTTCCAGCTCTTCCACCCGCGCCTTCAAGACCCGCAACTGATCTTCGACCGAGGCTGTGCGATCCGCCAGCATAAGGCCCGCCATCAGCAACATGCGTGCTTCGGGCAAGCGGCCCATTTGGGTAACCAAGGGTTGCGCCTCTGTGTCCAGCATCGCGGCAGCCGTGCGCAGAAAATGCTCCTCGCCTTCCTGACAGGCGACCATGAAACTGCGGCCCCCGATGGTGATTTCCAGTTCAGCCATTGGCACGGGCCTCCTCAATCAACGGCTTCAGCTCAGCCAATATCTCGTCCATTTCTGCGGTTTCGGTGTGCCGGGTCGCCCGCAGGCTTTCCAGTTCCGCCAGCATCGCCTTGTTGATCAGGTGCGGCTCCACCATGTTGTCGGCCGCCGCTTCATGCAAAACCCGCAAATGTTCGCGCAGTTGCACGGTGGATTTGCGCATCCGCTGCAATTCCAACCCCTGCACATCGAGTTGCTGCGTCATTTTTTCAACTTTGGCCTCCAACTGGCTTTGCGACAGGTGATCACGATCTTTCACGGATTTCAAACGCTCTGTCAGTTGCGCTGTCGTGGCTTTTTCTGCGGCCAGCGCAGCCTTCAGCCGCGCAATCTCTGCATCAAGTTCTGCTGTATCCGCCGCGGCAGGAGGCGCTGCTGCGACGGGCAAAACCGAAGGCCCTGCAGGCGGGACAACAGGCGCCGCGGCGGAGGCCGCACCCAGCTTGTCCAAACCGGAACCAATCCGCCCCAAAGCTGCGGTGATCCGCCGCTCTAGCTCTGCGATGTTACTCTGGTCACTCATTCAGATGCCCCCTTGCCTCTTGCCTTCATGCTTTTTGGCCTGACACCGGTCTTTCTTGCCGCGCCTTGGCCTCGTCCCACCATGTTAGCCTGCTTGTCCCGCGCTTGTCACATCTAAATCGCAACAAGCGAATCATGCAGGCCACTCGATTTCCCGATCTTATCCCAATGCGGGGCAGAATTGCGCCCCCCTTTAGGATCAAGCCCTTGCCAGACACGCTTGATCTTGCCGACAAGGCTGATATGCAGCTTTTGAGTTCTCGGGCAAGGCGCGGCAAACTGCTGCATTTGTCTTTACCATCACACCGACAGACTTGGGCAAACGCATTCCGCGCCGCCCGAGCGCAACAAGACGAAGGATCATCGCTTTGGATATTGCCACCCTGCGCGCCCAGCACCCGGATCATTGGAACAAGGCCTGCGCCATTCGCACGCTGACACTTGATGCCGTTGCCGCAGCCAATTCCGGCCACTCCGGCATGCCAATGGGTATGGCCGATGTTGCAACCGTGCTGTTCGAAAAGCACCTGAAGTTTGATCCCACGGCGCCGAACTGGCCGGACCGCGACCGCTTTATCCTGTCGGCGGGCCACGGCTCCATGCTGATCTATTCGCTCCTGCATCTGACCGGCTACGCCGATATGACGCTGGAGCAGATCAAGAATTTCCGCCAATGGGGGGCCATCACCGCGGGCCATCCGGAATATGGTCACGCGACCGGCGTTGAAACCACGACAGGCCCTTTGGGTCAAGGCATCGCCAACGCGGTAGGCTTTGCGATTGCCGAAGAAAATCTGCGCGCGCGCTGGGGTGCCAAGATCATCGACCATTTCACCTATGTGATCGCTGGCGATGGCTGCCTGATGGAAGGCGTCAGCCAAGAAGCGATTGGTCTGGCAGGCAAACAGCAGCTTTCCCGTCTGATCGTGCTCTGGGACAATAACGGCATCACGATCGACGGCAAAGTGTCGCTGTCGGATATCACCGACCAGAAGGCCCGTTTTGCCGCCTCTGGCTGGGATGTGTTTGAATGTGACGGGCATGACCCGGAAGATATCGACATTGC
>JBFHGI010000587.1:0-2069 GCA_041583175.1 Pseudorhodobacter sp.
ATGGGTGATGGAGCCGGGCGATGCCGTGGCTTTCAATTACGGCATCCTGCATGGCGCGAGAGGCAATAACGCGACACAGCGCCGCCGCGCCTTTTCCTTGCGGCTGCTGGGCGATGACGCCCGCTATGTAGAGCGGCCGGGCCGCACCTCGCCGCCCTTTCCGGGGCATGACATGCAGCCGGGGCAGCACTTGCGAGAAGATTGGTTTCCCGTGATCTATCAGCGCAACTGAACAACGCGGGCACGCAAGGCAGCAAAGCCCCGCGTGCCAAGTCGCAAAAAACGCATCTGTTTTTGTCGGATTTGGCCTTGTTCACCTTGACAGAAGGCGGCCAGTCCCACAGTTAAACAACGCAGGTGGCCGCAACGATTGAGGCCACTTTTTCATATATCTGACGACCCGAGCAAAGAACGGAACAACAAGAATGTCCCTTGCCCTGATCGCCGCCCTGCCATTCCTCGGCGCGCTTCTCCCCGGCCTTTTGATCCGCGCGGGGCGTAATGCCTGTGCCACCGTCACCGGGCTGATAACCGCCCTCGCCTTGCTTGGAATCTTGATGCACGCGCCTGCGGTTATGCGCGGCGAGGTGATCACCGCGCGGTTTGAGTGGCTGCCCGTCCTTGGCCTGAGCGCCAATTTCTTTCTGGATGGCTTGGGGCTGCTTTTCGCAGGGTTGATCCTCGGCATTGGTTTGCTGATCATCCTTTACGCGCGCTTCTACCTGTCGTCCAAAGACCCGATGGGGCAGTTCTACACCTATCTTCTGTTGTTCCAAGGCGCGATGGTGGGGATTGTTCTATCCGACAACATCCTGCTTCTGCTCATTTTCTGGGAGTTGACGAGCCTTAGCTCCTTCCTGCTGATCGGCTATTGGAAGCATCTGCCCGAAGGCCGCCAAGGCGCGCGGATGGCGCTGACGGTAACGGGCGCGGGCGGGCTTGCCATGATCGGGGGCATGCTTATCCTGGGCAATATCGTGGGGTCCTATGACCTGACGGTGATTTTACAGAACAAAGAGCTTATTCAGGCGTCTGACTGGTATCTGCCCGCGCTGATCCTGATCTTGTTGGGCGCCTTTACGAAATCCGCGCAGTTCCCGTTCCATTTCTGGTTGCCACACGCGATGGCGGCGCCGACACCGGTTTCGGCCTATCTTCATTCGGCAACGATGGTGAAGGCAGGTCTTTTCCTGATGGCGCGGATGTGGCCAGTTCTGTCCGGCACGCCGGAGTGGTTCTATATCGTCGCCACGACAGGCTTGATCACCATGGTCATGGCCGCCAAGATCGCGCTGTTCAAGGATGACCTGAAGGCCCTGCTGGCCTTTTCCACCGTGTCGCATCTGGGCCTTATCACCATGCTTTTGGGGTTTGGTACCCCTGAGGCGGCAACGGTCGCGGTGTTTCACATCATCAACCACGCCACCTTCAAGGCCGCGCTGTTCATGAGCGCGGGGATCGTGGACCATGAGACCCACACCCGCGACATAAAACGGTTGGGCGGTTTGCGGCACCTGATGCCGATTACCTTTACCATCGTCTGCGTCGCCGCGCTGTCGATGGCGGGTATTCCGCCGCTCAATGGGTTCCTCTCCAAAGAGATGATGCTGGAGGAAACGGTTCACACGGTTTGGCTGGGCAATCATTGGGTGATGCCGGTGCTGGCGACGATCGGCGCGATGTTCTCGGTTGCTTATTCCTTCCGCCTGATCGCGCATACCTTCCTCGGGCCTGTCCGCGACGATTACCCGTCCAAACCGCATGATCCGGGCTTTGGCATGTGGGCTGCCCCTGCACTGCTGGCTGCGCTGGTCATCGCGATTGGCGTGATGCCGATGACAATGGTGGGTGAATTGGTCCGCACGACCGCGAGCGCCGTGATCGGCGGCGAAGCCGAGGTTTATATCAGCCATTGGCACGGCTTCGTGCCCGCGCTCTGGATGTCAATCATTGCGGTCGGTGCGGGCTTGCTGCTGCTGGGCGCGCATAAACCTTTGGAGGCAATGTGGCTCTCCACCCCGCGCCCCGAGGCGAAAGCGATTTTCGACTCGCTGATGGAGCCTTTCGCC
>JBFHGI010000588.1:0-2061 GCA_041583175.1 Pseudorhodobacter sp.
CTGCAAATCATCGGGGCGTCTGGCAACCGCATCGCGCAGCTTTTCCACCAGTTCCATGAACCCCGGATCAACCGCTTGCAGGGGCGGGCGCGGCGGCAAGGCAGATTCCAGCGTGGCCTGATCGGGACGGGCTGCGCGGCGCTCCTCAGCCAAGGTAATCCGCGCCTGAAGCGGCAAATCGCCATAACCCGGCTGCCCCAGATAGGCATAGCCGCCAAATCCCGCCGCAATCACCAAGGCCACAACCGCAATCACCAGCGCCGAGGACGGCCCCGCTGCCGCTTGCTCCGGCACGGCCTCGGCCTTGTCAGCGGCCAGCAAACGCCGTGCCACTTCGGCGCGCAAACGGCTTGCCTCCTCCTCGGCGATGACGCCGCGTGCCAGATCCCGCTCGATCTCGCGCAGCTGGTCGCGGTAAACCTGACTGTCGAAGACCGCAGTGCCCGTCGCTTGGGCAGGCGCGCGCCGCAAGGCCTTGACCAAGATCACGGCGACCACCAAAGCAATCGCCGCCGCTGCCGCCCAAAAAATACCGTTTGCCACGCGAAATCCGCCCTTCTTGCACTTTGCCCTTGATGTAATGCCTCTGCGCCCAAGTCAAAAGCCTTAATCGCCCGCCAGATTGAGACGTCTGGACGCAGGCCAATCCGGCCCCATGTCGCAAATATCCCCATTGTGCCGCTCTTGGGTGCGGTTATATCTGCGCCTCGGATGACAAGACCCTAAACGAAAACCCACCTTCGGGGAGACAGACGCATGAGACGCTATTCGGTATTCGCCATTGCCCGCGAGGCCCTGCGCTATCACACCGGATGGGAACGGGCCTGGGCCTCGCCAACGCCCAAAGCAGCCTATGACGCGATCATCATCGGGGCAGGCGGGCACGGGCTGGCAACCGCCTATTACCTTGGCAAGAACCACGGCATCACGAATGTCGCCGTGATCGAGAAAGGTTGGCTGGGGGGCGGGAATACCGGCCGGAATACCACGATCATCCGCTCCAATTATCTGCAAGACCCTTCCGCCGCGATCTATGAAAAGGCCCGTTCGCTCTACGAGACGATGAGCCAGGACCTGAACTATAACGTGATGTTCAGCCCGCGCGGCCTCATCATGCTGGCGCAAACCCATCACGAGGTGCGCGGCTACCAACGCACGGCCCATGCCAATGCCTTGCAAGGTGTGGCGACCGAATTCATCGACGCGGCAAAGGTCAAGGAACTGGTGCCGATCATCAATATCGACGGCCCGCGCTATCCGGTTCTCGGCGGCTTGCTGCAAAAACGCGGCGGCACCGCGCGCCATGATGCGGTCGCATGGGGCTATGCCCGCGCCTGCTCGGATATGGGGATGGACATCATCCAGCAATGCGAGGTCAAAGGGGTGCGCTCCGAAGGGGGCAAGGTCGTGGGTGTGGAAACCACCAAAGGCTATATCGGCACCAAGAAACTCGGCATCGTTGTGGCCGGCCATTCCGGCCAGGTCGCGGATATGGCAGGCTTCCGCTTGCCGGTGGAGGCCGTGGCCCTGCAAGCCCTCGTCTCCGAGCCGATCAAACCCTGCATGGATGTGGTTGTCATGGCCAACACCGTCCACGGCTACATGTCGCAATCCGACAAGGGCGAGATGGTCATCGGCGGCGGCACCGACGGGTTCAACAACTTCACCCAGCGCGGCTCCTTCCACCATATCGAGGAAACCCTGCGCGCATTGGTCGAAACCTTCCCGATGATCTCGCGTCTCAAAATGCTACGCCAATGGGGCGGCATCGTGGATATGACCGGCGACCGCTCGCCCCTGATCTCCAAAACCCCACTCGGCAACACCTTCATCAACTGCGGTTGGGGCACCGGCGGCTTCAAGGCCATCCCCGGCTCCGGCTGGGCCATGGCAGAGCTCATGGCTAAAGGCGAACCGGGGCCATTGGCCGCCGCCTTCTCCATGGACCGCTTCAAGGAAGGCCGCTTCATCGACGAAAGCGTTGCGGCGGGGGTAGCACATTGATGCTCCTTCATCTGGTTAAAAATATCCCCGGGGGGGCCGGGGGGCAGGCAGCCCCCC
>JBFHGI010000589.1:0-2058 GCA_041583175.1 Pseudorhodobacter sp.
CTCGCGCATATGGCACAGCGCGGGCTCAGTTACCCCCCAACAGCCGACGCAGCGCGCGGGCGGCTTCCGCTTCCAGTGCTTCTTGGGCACGGCGTTTGGCGGCGTCTTCCAGACGTTCCCCCTCCTCTCGCTGAAGCCCAAGCTCTTCTTCCAGCTTTGCTTTGACCCGCGCTTCTTCGGCCCGCGCCTTTTCCTCTAGCAGGGCCTTTTCTTCGGCAAGATTCTGGTCGATCAAAGCCTTCATATCCAAGCGGAATTTCGGTTGCGCCCATGGCCCGGTAATCAGTAGCGGCACCGAAACCCCGCCGCTGCCGTCCTCTTTCGCCAAGGCGGTCGCCGTCAAGCGGTAATCCAGATCGCGGGCACCTATACCAACGCGTCCCGTCCCCAAAGCGTTGATGTAGGGCGCAGCCAGTTTCAGATCCTCATTGCGCAGGTTGCCGTCTTGCATGGTGAAAGACCCGGTGATCGCATCGAAAATCGTCTTTTGCCCTTCACCGACATATCCTACATCCAGTGACCGCAGCATCCCCAACAAGTCCAGCCCGCGCAGCTCTCCCTTGCCAAATCGCAAACTGCCTGAACCGGACAGAGAGGCCATGATATCGGACATCCGGTTACCGATGCCCAGAAATTTCAGGCTGATATCACCCGTGCCGATCAAGCGGTCAAAATCGGCCACGTCTTGCAGCAAGGGCTGCATGGCAATGCCGCTTAAGCTCAGGTCGCCCCCGACCGACAAGCCGCCGCGGCCGTTGACCACAAAATTGCCGGTGACGTTTCCGCCATACGCCTGCAACTCGCGCGACTCGATCACCATGCGCGCCCGGTCCAATGTCACAAGCAGCCGTGTGCGGTTCAGTTTGGCTTGCCCCAGATCGATATTGTCGGCGGAGAGGGTTAGCGCCGCGTCCATCGCCGCCAGACCGCTCACATCAATCAAATCACGCGACCAGCCGTCGGAGGGCGCGGCAGACCCGTCGGCACCTTCGCCACCCGCCAATGCCACAAAATCCAGGTTGCCCGATGCAAGTTTCGCTGTCAGCTTCGGGCGCGGACCGTCAAAGGTCAGATCCAGATCACCCGCAAAGCGGTTCGAATCCAATGTGATATCGCCGCCGCGCAAATGGACGGAGCCCGCCTCGGCAAGGGTCAGATTACCCGCCACTTGCCGCGTTTTTGCGCCCACCCCTTGCGGCAAGGTCGGTGCTACTTGTCCTGCCAAGCCCGCCAGCGCCGCGAGATCGGCGATATCAGCCGCTATCGCCCCCTCTGCCACCAAAGGGGCTGTGCCCAGCCGTCCGTCAAATTTGATCGTTGACCCGCCGATGCGCGCGTCCAACGTCACCGCACTGATATCACCTGCCGAAAAGGCGTCAAAAGCCGCCACGCGCCCCTCCAGCACCAAATCAATACCATCTTTAACGCCCGACAGGCTCAAAGTCGCAGGGCCGGAGAAAGATGGCAGACGTGCCTCGGCGGCAAGATTTCGCAGGTCTATCCGCGTCCCGCTGACATGATCGATGAACAGCAAAGAGCCGTTTTCGATAACCCCATGATCCAGTGTAATCAGCCGTGCACGCGGGGCCGTATCGGCCGAAGGCGCGGCCGAAGTCTCGCCAGCCTCTGGCACAATCTCCCAGTTGCCGATGCCGTCCTTTCCACGCTCCAGCACGATCTGGGGCCGGATCGCCTCTATCTTGGTGATCTTGATGTCTCCGGTGAACAAGGTCGCCATATCGACCCCGATTGTGAGGCCTTCTGCCTCCAACATCGGTCCTTCATTGGACCATTCGGCATTGGCGATGCGCACCAGCCCGGTCTTAACCCCGAGTACCGGCCAAACCGTCGGGCTTACCTCACCCTCCACGGTCAAAACGCGCCCTGTGGCTTTGAAAAACTGCGCGGCGGCGACGGTGGCAACCTTTTCGGACGGGATCAGAAACACCAATCCCACCAGCACGACAACGAGCATTACAAGCCCCGAAGCTATCCGAACAACCCACCGCATCACGATACCCCCACATCTTTTGCTTGAAAGCCTAAGCGCGCCGGACC
>JBFHGI010000590.1:0-2051 GCA_041583175.1 Pseudorhodobacter sp.
ATCGACGGCTCCCCCACCACTACGGCGGCGGCCTTTGGCAGGGTTTTGACCATCTGCGCGATCATCGGTGGGGCTCCGGTGCAACCCACCTCTTCATCATAGCTGATGGCGATTTGCAGCGGGCGTTTTATGCCCGATTGCAGCGCCAACGGCACCGCCGCAAGTGCCAGCGCCACAAAACCCTTCATATCGCAGGTGCCCCGCCCGTAGAGCCGCCCGTCCTTTTCCACGACGGTGAAGGGGTCGGTGGCCCAATCCTGCCCTTCGACGGGAACCACATCGGAATGACCTGAGAGAATCACCCCGCCTGCAACCTCGGGGCCCACATTGGCGAAGAGCGCGGCTTTGTCGCCCTCGGCATTATAGACGCGATGCGAAGTGACCCCATGTGATGCCAGATAGGTTTCCACCCAATCGATCAGGTCCAGATTGCTGTTGCTGCTTACGCTGCGGAACCCGACCAAATGGTCAAGAATCTCTCGGGCTGTCAGGGTCTGCGGTTGCATTTTCACTCTCCTTCATCACGCAGGGAAGGTGACTGCGGCGATGCCGAAGGTCAAGGCCAGAGGCCCGCGCGGACATGGTGATTTCAAAGGACGATAGAAAGCCTGTTGCGGGGGGCGTAAAAAACGATAACATCAATCGCAATCGAGGCGGGTCCAGCGGACCTGACCTCATAAAAAGTAAAAATAGCGACATGGGAGTGTCATATGCCCGATGGGGCCAAGCCCGTCCTCGATGTACGGGGCTTGCAGACCGTTTTCCGCACGCGTGGCGGGGACGTTCATGCAGTCAATTCCGTTAGCTTCCACCTGAAACCCGGCGAATTGCTGGGGGTTGTGGGGGAAAGTGGCTCGGGCAAATCGGTAACGATGATGTCCTTGATCGGCCTGTTGCCGATGCCCCCCGCCGAGGTCCGTGCGGGCGAGGTGCTTTTGGGCGATGTCGATATCCTGAAGATCACGCCAGAGCAGTTGCGCGATGTGCGCGGGCGGCGGATCGGCTTTGTGTTTCAAGACCCGATGACCAGCTTGAACCCCGTTTTCACCGTGGGCAATCAGGTGATGGAACCGCTGCTGCGCCATATGAATATGGATAAGAAGCAAGCGTTCAAGCGGGCGGTGGAGTTGATGGAACTGGTGGGTATCCCCGATGCGACCCGCCGCATGAAAGATTATCCGCACCAGTTCTCTGGCGGGATGCGCCAACGGGTGATGATCGCCATCGCACTGGCTTGCGACCCCGAAGTTCTGATCGCGGATGAGCCGACAACCGCGTTGGACGTGACCATTCAGGCGCAGATTATCGAATTGGTGAAAGAACTTCGCACCAAGCTGGGCATGGCGATTGTGTGGATCACGCATGATCTGGGCGTGATCGCTGGCATCGCCGACCGGGTGATGGTGATGTACGGTGGGCAGGTTGTGGAACAGGCCCCGGTCAAAGAGCTATTTGCCAACCCGCAGCACCCCTATACGCGCGCCTTGTTGCAAACCATCCCTTCGGTTTCAGGCCAGCGTGAAGCGCGGTTGCGGGTGATCGAAGGGCAACCCCCTATCCTTGCCGGTGCGCCAACCGCCTGCCCGTTCATGCCGCGTTGCGGCCATGCCTTTGCACGTTGTGGCGTCGAAAACCCGCAGCGCCGCGCCATCGGGGCCGCACCTGTGGGCTATGGCCATGACGTCGCCTGCCACTGGGATGCCCGAACCGATACCCCCACCGGAGGGCCTGTGTGATGCTGGACGAAAAGCCCGCCAAGCCGTTGGTCGCGGTCGAAGACCTCAGAATGTATTTCCCGATCCATACGGGCCTGTTCCGTCGCCATACCGGCGATGTCAAAGCGGTGGACGGGCTGACCTTCAACATTTTCGAAGGCGAGACGCTGGGCCTTGTTGGGGAATCCGGTTGCGGAAAATCCACTGTCGGGCGTGCGCTGTTGCGCCTGTATGAGCTGACATCCGGCTCTGTCACGATAGACGGCGCGGATATTGCCAAGCTTTCGCCCGAAGAGCTGCGCCTCAAACGCCCCGCGATGCAGATGGTGTTTCAGG
>JBFHGI010000591.1:0-2044 GCA_041583175.1 Pseudorhodobacter sp.
ATCAGCCATGATGAGGTGGTGCACGGCAAGGGCAGCATGCTGGCCAAGATGCCGGGGGGCGGGGATGAACCCTTTGCCCATCTGCGCGCCTATTACGGGTTCATGTGGGCCCATCCCGGCAAAAAGCTTTTGTTCATGGGGCAGGAATTCGCCCAAGGCGCGGAATGGAACCACAACCAGTCGCTGGATTGGCATCTGCTTGATTACCCCCAGCATGCGGGGATGCAAGCCTTGGTGCGCGATCTGAACCGCGTCTATCGCCAGACCCCGGCCTTGCATGTGAACGACTGCCGGGCCCAGGGCTTTGAATGGATCGAGTCGAATGACGCGCAGGCCTCGGTTTACGTCTGGCTGCGCAAGGGCGGGCCGGATGACAAGCCGGTGGTGGCCGTCGTGAACATGACCCCGGTCGAACGCACCTATCGCATCGGCCTGCCGTCTGCGGGCCATTGGGCCGAGATCTTGAATACCGATGCCGCCGCCTATGGCGGGGGCAATCGCGGCAACATGGGGGGTGTTGTCGCCGAGGCGGTCACGTGGCACGGGCGCGATCATTCCGCGCTTGTCACGCTGCCGCCGCTTTCTGCGCTTTATTTCAGTTTGGTCTAGGGCGAGAGCCCAAAGGGAGGGGATCATGAAGGCAAGACCCAATGTAAGGCTTTCCAGCCAAGCGATGGCCTTTGTTCTGGCGGGCGGGCGGGGCAGCCGGTTGAAGGAACTGACAGACCGCCGCGCCAAACCTGCGGTCTATTTCGGCGGCAAAACGCGGATCATCGACTTTGCCCTGTCGAATGCGCTGAATTCGGGCATCCGAAAGATGGCGATTGCAACCCAATACAAGGCCCACAGCCTGATCCGCCATTGCCAGCGCGGCTGGAACTTCTTTCGGGCCGAGCGGAATGAATATCTGGATATTCTGCCCGCCAGCCAGCGTGTGCATGAAAGCAAATGGTATCTGGGCACCGCCGATGCGGTGGCGCAAAACATTGATATCGTTGACAGCTATAAGGTCAAATACGTTGTCATCCTTGCCGGCGACCATATCTACAAAATGGATTACGAGGTCATGCTGCGCGAGCATGAGGACAACAAGGCCGATGTGACCATCGGCTGCCTGACCGTGCCACGGCAAGAGGCGACCGCCTTTGGCGTCATGCATGTCGATAAATCCATGCGGATCACCAGCTTTCTGGAAAAACCCGCCAATCCGCCTGCCATTCCGGGTGATCCCGACCATGCCCTGGCCAGTATGGGGATTTATGTCTTCAACTGGGATTTCCTGCGCGATCTGCTGTTGCGTGACATGGCTGATCCGAACTCCAGCCATGATTTCGGCAATGATCTGATCCCCGAGATCGTCAAGAACGGCAAGGCGATGGCGCATAAATTCGCGGACAGTTGCGTCACGACCGGGCTGGAAGATGAACCCTATTGGCGTGATGTCGGCACGATTGATGCCTTTTGGCAGGCCAATATCGACCTGACCGATTTCACCCCCAAGCTGGATATCTATGACAACAGCTGGCCGATCTGGACCTATTCCGAAATCGTGCCCCCGGCCAAATTCATCCATGACGAAGATGGCGGGCGGCGCGGTATGGCCATTTCCTCGCTGATTTCAGGCGATTGTATCGTTTCGGGGTCCGAGGTGCGCAATTCGCTGTTGTTCACGGGGTGCCGCACACACAGCTATGCCAGCCTTGAACATGTGGTGGCGCTGCCGCGTGTGGTGGTCAATCGCAAGGCCGAGTTGAAGAATGTGGTGATCGACAGCGGTGTGATCATTCCCGAAGGTCTGGTCGTGGGCCAAGACCCGCTGGAAGATGACAAGTGGTTCCGCCGCACCGAAAGCGGTATCGTGTTGATCACACAGGATATGCTTGACGCCCGCGCGGCAAAGCTGTCCTAAGGTCTGGTGTTCGGGGGGCATGCCCCCCGAAGGCCTGAGGAATTTGGATAAAGGAAAAGACCATGGGCGGTCGTGTCCTGTCAGTTGCATCGGAAGCCGTGCCGTTCATCAAGACCGGTGGTCTGGCCGATGTGG
>JBFHGI010000592.1:0-2043 GCA_041583175.1 Pseudorhodobacter sp.
CGAACATCCGCGCATAACCAAACCGTTTTCGGATGAGTCTTGGTCCGCGCGGGATGCGCTGGGGCGCAAGGTGGATAAGGCGCTGGCCGAAGGCGATGTGCGCCTGACCATGGGCGGAGAGCCGACCTTCGTGTCGATTGATGATTTCGAGTCGGATGAATGGAACACCTCGGCCGTGGGGCCGACCAAGCGCGATTTGGCGGATAAGCTGATCCGCCGTTTGCGCGATCAATTCGCGCCGCAGGGGTTTTTGCACTTCGGGCAGGGCAAATGGTATCCGGGGGAGTCGCTGCCGCGCTGGACCTTCTCGCTTTATTGGCGGCGGGACGAGAATCCGATCTGGTCTGATGCCTCCTTGATCGCACGAGAAGGGGAGGAGAGCGGGGCGACACCCCAGCAGGCTGAAACCTTGCTGCATCATATGGCGCAGGAACTGGGCCTTTCCGATGAGTTTGTGGTGCCTGCGTATGAGGACCCGGCGATCTGGATCGCCAAAGAGGGCAATCTGCCCGAAAATGTCACGCCGCAGAACTCCAAGCTGGAAGACCCCGAGGAACGCTATCGCATCGCGCGGGTGTTTGACCGGGGGCTGACAAAACCCTCGGGCTATGTGCTGCCGGTTCAGTCGTGGCAAAGCAAGGCCAGCGGTGTGAAATGGCGCTCGGAAAAGTGGAAGACGCGGCGGGGGAATATCTATCTGGTGCCAGGCGATAGCCCGGTCGGCTATCGCTTGCCCTTGGGCACGCTGCCCTATGTGCCGCCCTCGCAATACCCCTATATCCACCCCCAAGACCCGACCATTCCGCGTGGGCCGCTGCCTGACCCTGTGACCGATGAGCCCACGCCGCAGGCCGCAGGGCGCGAGCAGCAGGTGGCTTCCTTTGCTGCCGCCGAGCCTGGGCAAGAGCGGGTAGAGCAGGTGATCAGCGATCTTGACGGGGCGGTTCGCTCGGCATTGTCGGTGGAATTGCGTGACGGGCGTTTGTGTGTCTTCATGCCCCCGGTGGAGGAGTTGGAGCATTATCTGGAACTGGTCGCCGCCGCTGAAAGGGCTGCGAAAGCCCTGAATGTGCCTATCCATATCGAAGGCTACACCCCGCCCAATGATCCTCGGATGAATGTGATCCGCGTGGCCCCCGATCCGGGGGTGATCGAGGTGAATATCCACCCGGCGTCGAATTGGGATGACTGTGTGAACATCACCGAAACGGTCTATGAGGCGGCGCGGCAGACGCGGCTGGGCACCGACAAGTTCATGATCGACGGCAAGCATACCGGCACCGGTGGTGGCAACCATGTGGTTGTGGGCGGCGCAACCCCGCTGGACAGCCCCTTCATCCGGCGGCCTGACCTGCTCAAAAGCATCATCCTGTTCTGGCAGCGCCATCCCAGCTTGTCCTATCTGTTTTCCGGCCTGTTCATTGGCCCCACCAGTCAGGCCCCGCGTATTGATGAGGCGCGGCATGACAGCTTGTATGAGCTGGAGATCGCGCTGGGGCAGATCCCCAAAGCCGGGCAGGCGGACCCATCAACGCCGTGGCTGCCCGACCGGTTGCTGCGCAACATGCTGACCGATGTGACCGGAAACACCCATCGCGCCGAGATTTGCATCGACAAGATGTTTTCGCCCGATGGGCCGACAGGCCGCCTTGGTCTGGTGGAGTTTCGCGGCTTTGAAATGCCGCCCAACCCACGCATGAGCCTTGCGCAGCAGCTTCTGATCCGGGCGATCATCGCGCGGCTTTGGGCCTCGCCCTTGGAAGGCAATCTAACCCGTTGGGGCACCAGCCTGCATGACCGCTTCATGTTGCCGCATTTCGTCTGGCAGGATTTCCGCGATGTGCTGCGTGATCTGGGCGATCATGGGTTCGCGTTCCGCCCCGAATGGTATGAGGCGCAGGCCGAGTTCCGCTTCCCCTTCTGCGGCGAGGTGACTTATGACGATGTGCATCTGGAACTGCGTCAGGCCTTGGAGCCGTGGCATGTGCTGGGCGAAACCGGCGCGATTGGTGGCACGGTGCGCTATACCGACAGTTCCACCGA
>JBFHGI010000593.1:0-2039 GCA_041583175.1 Pseudorhodobacter sp.
CTGGTGCCGGATGCCGAATGGGCCGCCCGCCGCGCCGCATGGAAAGCGCCGGAACTGACACACCAGACCCCGTGGCAAGAGATTTACCGCACCCATGTCGGGCAACTGGCAGAAGGCGGTTGTCTGGAACTGGCAACCAGCTATCACAAGGTGGCCAGGCAATTGGCGCGCGACAACCACTGATCTCATTCACCGGAAGGGCAAGCCCGTGGCAGCACAATCAATCATCATCACGGGGGCAGGCTCCGGCATCGGCCGCGCCACAGCCCAGCATTTTCTGGCCTCCGGCTGGCGCGTCGGCCTGATCGGGCGGCGGGCTGCAGCACTGGAGGAAACGGCAGCAGGCCAGTCCGGCGCGCTGCTGCTCCCGGCTGATGTCACCGATCCCGCGCAGGTCGATGCGGCTTTTGCACAGGCTGCCGAAGCGTGGGGCAGCATTGATTGCCTGTTCAACAACGCCGGCATGATGCTGCCCTCCACCTTGATCGATGACATCGCGATAGAAGACTGGCTGGCGCTCAGCAATGTCAACATCACCGGCATGTTCCTGTGCGCGCGCGCCGCCTTCCGGCAAATGCGCCACCAAAGCCCGATGGGCGGGCGCATCATCAACAACGGCTCGGTCTCCGCAACTGTCCCGCGCCCCGGCTCTGCCCCCTATACCATGTCGAAACATGCCGTGACGGGGCTGACGCGCACACTCTCCCTTGATGGTCGCCCGTTCAACATCGCCTGCGGGCAAATCGACATCGGCAATGCGCTGACCGACATGGCCGTCGCCATGACCAAAGGCGTCCCGCAAGCCAACGGCACCTCGGCGATAGAGCCTGTGATGGATGTGAAGCACGTTGCAAGCTCGGTGCTGCACATGGCCAACCTGCCCCTCAACGCCAATGTGCAATTCATGACCGTGATGGCTTCCGCCATGCCCTATATCGGACGCGGCTAAGGCTGGCTTGATTTCATCTGGTCAAAAATATCCTCGGGGGTGAATTTTCCGTAAGGAAAAGAGGGGGCAGACAGCCCCCTAACCCGCCACCTCACACAGCGCCCCGCGCTGGCCGATCACGCGGGCGGCGAGCCGCGCGCCTGCGCGGACCGAACCCGCAACATCGGCCCCCGTCAGCCAGGCAGCCAGAAAACCTGCGTTGAAACTGTCGCCTGCGGCGGTTGTGTCCACGATTTCTGTCACCCGCTCGGGCGCATGGGTGGCATAGGTTCCATCCTCCAGCGTCAGCATTTCACCACCACCGTTTTTCACCACAACCAGCCCCGCACCGGCGGCCGCATAGCGATCGGCAGTGGCCTTGAGGTCGGCATCGCCGAAATAGGTCGCCTCATCCTCATGCGAGGGCAGCACCACATCAGACAGCGCCGCCGCTTCCATGATCACGCGGCACATCGTTGCATCATCGGGCCAGAGGCGGGGGCGCAGGTTGGGGTCAAAGACCACGCGCGCACCCGCTTGCCGCGCATCGCGCAAAGCGTCGTAAAGGGTTGCGCGCCCCTCGCCTTCCAGCACGGCAAGGCTGATGCCGGACAGGTAAACGACACCAGCACCCGCAATCCCCGCCGCCAGACGCGCGGCATCATCGGCCAGCAAACGGGCAGCGGATTGCCCGCGCCAATAGGCAAAACTGCGCTCTCCGTCTTTCAACTCGATCATGTAAAGCCCGACGGTGCGCCCGCCCAGCCGCGCGATATGGTCGGTCCCGATCCCGGCCGCTGCGATGAAATCCACCATCCGCGTTGAAATGGCGTCATCGCCCAAGGCGGTCAGATACTCCACCGACCAGTCAGAGGGCATCGCCTTGCGCGCATACCAAGCCGTGTTCAACGTATCGCCGGCAAAGCCGATCCGGTAATCGCCGGGTGCGGCACTTGGGGCCATTTCGACCATTGCCTCGCCAATCGCTACAAGGCGCTGCTTGGTTGGGGGTGTTACAGTCATGTCTTGTCCTTTGTCTGCGCGTGGCAATATTCCAAAATTCTATCCTGTTGGCAGGGCAGGGCGACGCCCATCCCTTCGGCGAATGTCC
>JBFHGI010000594.1:0-2038 GCA_041583175.1 Pseudorhodobacter sp.
AAGGCTGATCAGGTTCTGGCGCTGTTGCGGCGGGCGTCGCTGCTTCGGCATGCGTGTGGTGGTGGTGATGGGCGATATGGACCGGAGGCTCAGGCCAAAACGGTTCGCTGACAGGGCGAAAACGCGCGCCCAATTGCTTCAACAGCGTTTCAGCTACCTCTGTCCGGTGCACCAGAAGCCGGTTTTTTTCGATTTGCACTACCATATTCAGGGCACCGAGATGCCACGCAAAGCGGGTCAGATCGCCTTGAACTTCAAGCAGTTCTTCTTCGGCGTGGATGATCTGGATAACGCGGCCATCTTCGAGTTCGAAGCCGAAATATCTGGAAAGATCAGTGCGTTCCGGTAAGTCCACAATGAAGGTCTCATTATGAACTGTCGCCAAGGCCCGGACCCGCAACGCGCGTTCATGATGCGGCAAGACGACCAAGTCATAGCAGGGGGTCGCGGGCGCTTGCCGCACAAGGCGGTGAGACGGGGGCAGGTCGGTCATGCGGCACACTCACATTTTGGGTGAGGAGTAGTCTAGCGCCGCCTTATCCGCCTGTCCCGTATAGTTTTGCTCAGAGAGCCATGCGAACCGAGAAAATGCGGCGCACTTCTGTTTCGCGGGTGGTGCCACGCTCCGCCAGTTCGGCGTCGGACATCTTGTTCAGTTTCTCAACGGCAACCATGGTCGGGTGTGCTTCACCGATCGCGATCAACACGTTCCAGAACGCGATGAACGGGGCTGCAAGAATTTGCAAAAAACTGTTGGCGGGTTTTACTGCGGAAACGAAAGCCATGGGAAACTCCTATCTTTGGTCAGTTATTCTTCCCTATCGCCAATATGTCTAATTCACAGAGTAGGTTAAACAGACAATGCCGCAATGCCGCGTTGCAGCAAATGCATGGCTTGTTCTTTTGCACTGCAGCATATCTGGCTTATCGGCTGCCGGGGGCACAACCGTAAACGGCAAGAAACCCGGCCAAAGGCGGTATGCGGAACGGCCACCACCCTTGGGTGATGGCCACTCCGCTTGCACTGTTCATGTCGGATCAGGCTGTGATCTGCTCGCGCAGGATTGCGGCAGTCATAGAGATCATCAGGTATATGCCGGCAAAAATCAGCATAGCGACCAGCGTGCTTTCGAAGGCACGGGGATAAGTCGCCTCATCCGGAGGGATTGGCCTGACGGAGAGCGAGAGATAGCGCGTCTGGCGATTGGCGTCGGCGCGGGCCGCTTCCATGGATTGAATGGATTGGGCCAGCATCAACTGGCGAGTCTGCACATCGGCTTGCGCCACGAGAAGTTCACTTTGGACCTGCGCGATGGATTCTCCCCCCGCGCCACCTTCGGTAAGCTTGGCTCGCAAAGAGCCGATTTCATCTTCCAGCGCTTGAATCCGCCGTTCCAACGGTTCCATTCGGGCGGCGTTGGGTCGCGCGTTTGATTTCATCTGTTGCAGGGACAGCCTGTCCTGACTCAGCATGGTTTCCAACTGCCCGATCTGTGCCGTGATCAGCGATACCTCTACTTCAGAGGACAAAACCTTGAACTTCTCTTGCAATTCCACCACGCGGCGCTGCGAGACAAGCATTTTGGCTTCGGCATCCTCGAACCCTTCGCGCGCACCGCGCATCTGGTCTTCGCGCAAGCGTTGGGTCAGATGGTCAACCTGGCCTTCGGCATAGCCGATCAGCGCATTTGCAAATTCCACCGACTTTTCGGGGGTGGTCGCAATGACCTCCATCTTGATCAGGCCTTCGGTCGGATCGTAGGAAATCTGGAAGTTCCGCATATAGAGCTTATAGGCCGCTTCCAGCGAGGCATCCGGTTCGAGCCGCTGGATCGGGTCTATCTCACCGCTGCTGTAATGCGCACGGAACCCGTGTTCTTCATCCAGGCGCAGCATCGCCTCACGCGATTGCAGATAGCCTTGCACCGCAATACTGTCTTGTGATGTCGCCAGCGGAGAGCCTTGGAGCAATCCGCCCAGACCACTCGCCGATGCGGTCGGGTTTTGCGCTTGCTGGATGACAAACTCCGATTTGGTC
>JBFHGI010000595.1:0-2033 GCA_041583175.1 Pseudorhodobacter sp.
CTCCACACCCCCGATTGCAAGCTGCAATTTCGCCCATTCGACGAATGTATCGACCTGAGAAGGGGCCAGAACCACCGCGCCATAGGCTGTCTTATCCTCTGCGGCCGCATCCGGTGCCACCAGAATATACATGGACCGTTCGCTGACCGTTTTGCCGTTCTTGGTCTTGATCAGTTGCACATTATGCTCGATGGCGATCTGCGCCCGCAGATTGACCTCGACGGGCATCGACCGCGGCGCATCCGTTTTGAAAGCGCTGATCGGCATGACCTCGGGCGGCGCGACCTGCGCCAGCCTTTGCTTTTCCTCATAGCCTCGGACGTCCAGCCCATGCTGATAATGGCCAAAAGCAATCACGCCTACAGCCAATAGGAAATGCACCCAGAAAGGGGCCATCAGAATCATAGCGAATAAGCGGATCATGCCAGATCTCCTGCAACCATTCCGTGCAATTTTCCGGAAAACTTGGGCAGCATTCGGGCAGAGTCACGACTTTACCGTGCCCATATCTGACAGCAGGGCCCGCAGTCTAACGATTCTGGAAAAGGCTGGCAGGAGTTGGGGGACTCGAACCCACGACCCTCGGTTTTGGAGACCGATGCTCTACCAACTGAGCTAAACTCCTATGCCTGAGCGCGGGGATAGGCCAAGCGCGCGGTGAAATCAAGGGGCTTCTGTCACCTCACGTGCAGGTATTTGCCGACCGGAGGTCACAACCGCAGCCTCCCGCCGCAGCCTGTTGACGATGCCTCTGCCCTACACAGGCGCAACCCGCGCCAGTAAATCCAGCAGCGTGTCAAAGAACGCAGCGCCCTGCGCATCGCGCCCTTCCATAAACGCTGTGATCTGCGTGCTGTGTCCGGCCACTCCGGTATTGATCAAGGTCAGGTCCACACCACGCGCCGCTGCCCGTCGCGCGGCAAGCGCCGGATTTTCCAGCCCGATCACCCGATCTCGCGGGCCGTGCAGCATCACACAGGGCGGCCCGTCCGGGCGCAACCGCCAAGGCTGTACCATCGCGCCGGCAAGGGCCAGCACGGCATCGGGTGGCATCAAATCCATATATCTGGGCGGGTGCGCCAGTGACAGCCCTGCAATGCCCCCCGCAGAAACCCCCAGAACAACCACGGGCAGGCCTTGCAACCCCGCGACAATCCCTTGCCTGATCGCCGCCACCGCCGCATTGGCATCCTGCACGGCAGCGATCATCGCCGGCCCGCACAGGCGCGGCGCAAGCGTTAATCCAATCGCGACAGACCGCGCCTTCATCGCAGCAATCGCAGCCGCCTGCTGCGGCGGAAACGCCTTCAGCCCCACGCGAAGCCGGTAATCGGCAGCCACCAAAGCCACGCCCGACGGGGCCAAACGCGCCGCCAGCTCAGCGGCAAAAGGCTCCTCACGGCTGCCTTTCAGAAAGCCGCCGCCATGCAAGAAAAGCACCACCGCCCGCGCGGGTGTGTCCGGCATGTATGCATCCAGCAGCAGTCCCCGGCTCTCGTCGAAACAAAGCCCGCGCAGCTTCATCGGGCAAAACCCTCCAACGCAGCAACGTCATGGCCCATGATCGCAGGCAGGGCCGCCTCGATCCGGTCCAGCGGCCAATCCCACCAGCCAAGCGCAAGCAACCGCGCCACATCCTCCGGCGCAAAGCGCATACGGAGAACGCGCGCAGGATTGCCCGCGACAATCGCATAATTCGGCACATGCCCCCCGACCACCGCGCCGGCCCCGACGATAACACCATGTCCGAGCCGCGTCCCCGGCAGCACGATCGCGCCATGCCCGATCCAGCAATCATGCCCGATGACAGTATCGGGTAGATCGTTAAAGCTGTCTTTATACATCTCCAGTTTTGACGGGTCGAAAATCGGGAAGGGAAAGGTTGAAATCCCCATGCTATGGTTGGCCGAGGCGGTGATGAAGCGGGCACCATGCGCGATCTGGCAGAATTTCCCGATCCGCAACCGCTCCGGCGCGCCCGCATAGGTATAGGGCGCAAGCCGTGCGGCCCAATCCTCCGGCGGGTCAAAATC
>JBFHGI010000596.1:0-2031 GCA_041583175.1 Pseudorhodobacter sp.
ACGGTCTCGAAGTTCCGGTCCAGAATGGATTTGGTTTCTTCGGATCGCAGCGTCCCATGGGAATCCACGATGCAGGTGAACAGCGTGTCCGGGTCCACAAAGACTCCCGCTGAAAACAGGCTGTCAGGCCGCAGCGCGACCAGCTTGGACGGAAACCCCCGCCGCCCGCTGCGGTCAGGATCGGATTTCTCGACCAGAATCCCCTGCTCCAACAGCTCCTGCACCAATCGGGTGACAGTGGAAGGCTGCACGCCAAGCGCCGTTGCGATCTGAAAACGCGACATTGCGCCGTTTGATCGTAAAAGCGTTACCAACCGCCGTGCATTAGGCTTTGTGATGGTGTTCATGGCGCCTCCCTCCCCAACCCTATTATTTTGCGTAATGGAAAAAAAGACTTGTTTTATTAATTTGCCTCTCGCAAAATAATGGGCGACTCGCTGTAGCCGGCGGGGCAATTCAACGGGTTTGGGAGTGGATAATATGCGAAATACCAAGGGAAAATTCGGGTCGGTTGTGGCGGTTGTCGCGGCGCTTTTCACGACCACCGCACTGGCGGATGGTGTCGTGAACGTCTACACGGCGGCCCCCCAGAACTTCATTGACGAGATGGTGCCGGTGTTCGAGGCCGCATCCGGTACGAAAGTTGAAATCATCAAAGCCGGCTCGGGTGAGCTGATGAACCGCCTGAAAGCCGAAGCAAGCGCGCCGATTGCAGATGTGCTGTGGTCGGTTGATGGCACCGTGGTCGACTTCAACCCCGACCTGTTTGACGCCTATACCTCGGTCAATGATGCCGATGTTTTGCCCTCGATGAAGAAAAGCGAGCTTTGGTCGCCCTTCACCGCTGTGGTTACCTCTTTCATCGTCAACGAGTCCAAGCTGAACGGCGCTCCGGTGCCGACAAGCTGGGCCGATCTGGCAAAGCCTGAATACAAAGGCATGATCTCTGCCGCGCGCGCCGATAAATCCGGCTCTGCCTATATCCAGTATGCAACCGTGTTGCAGGCCTTCGGCAGCGAAGAGGCCGGCATGGATATGTACAAGGCCATGCTTGGCAATTTCGTACTGTCCGACAGCTCGGGCGCCGTGCCGCGCTTTGTGAACGATGGCGAACTGGCGATCGGTATCACCTTGGAAGATGGCGCGCTGCGCTACAAGGAAGGTGGCGGGCCTGTAGAAATCATCTACCCGTCCGAAGGCACTGCGATTGCACCCGACGCCGTCGCCTTGGTACGGGGTGGCCCGAATGTCGACAACGGCAAGGCCTTCATCGACTTCATCCTCTCGGCTGAGGCGCAAGCCATCGTTGCCAAGCAAGGCCGCCGCCCCGTTCGCGGCGATGTTGCCTCCAGCGAGGCATTGGTCCCGCTGAGCGAGATCAAGGATGTCGGCTATGATTTCGCTTGGGCCGCGAACGAGCGTGACCGCCTGATGAAAACCTGGAGCGATATCGTTCTCGACGCGCAATAAGCGACACCACAACAACGGCCCGCCCGACTCTGTGGCGGGCCGTTTTCCAGACATGATATGGGGATCAGCATGGCGTCTGTCGAAATCAGCAATTTGCGCAAATCTTACGGCGACGTGCTTGCCCTTTCGGATATCGAGGTTTCGATACCCTCTGGCGCTTTCTATACCCTTCTCGGTCCATCCGGCTGTGGCAAGACCACGCTTTTGCGCACCATCGCAGGGTTTCACCGGCAGGATTCCGGCCGCATTCTGGTTGCCGGAGAGGAAATTCAGGAAAAGCCCGCGCATCGGCGCGATGTTGGCATGGTGTTTCAGGACTACGCCGTTTTCCCGCATCTCAGCGTGTCGGCCAATGTGGCGTTTGGCCTGAAACAGCGCAAAGTCGCAGCCTCCGAGATGGCCTCCCGCGTGACCGAGGCGCTGCACATGGTGCAGCTTGACGCTTTTGCCGAACGGATGCCGCACGAGCTTTCTGGCGGCCAACAGCAGCGTGTCGGCCTTGCGCGTGCGATGGTCATCAACCCGACCGTATTGTTGATGGATGAACCCTTGTCCAACCTC
>JBFHGI010000597.1:0-2030 GCA_041583175.1 Pseudorhodobacter sp.
GCAATCCTCGTGCGTGCCAGCCACCAGATGCGCGCGTTTGAGGACCGGTTTCTGACCATCGGTTTGCCCTACCGCGTCATCGGCGGCCCGCGCTTTTACGAACGCTTGGAAATCCGCGATGCGATGGCCTATTTCCGCCTTGCCGTCTCCCCCGATGATGATCTGGCCTTTGAACGGGTGGTGAATACGCCCAAACGCGGGCTTGGCGACAAGGCGCAGCAAAACCTCCAGCGCGTCGCGCGCGCGGGGGAGATGTCCCTGCTCGATGGCGCGCGCGCGCTGCTTGCCGAAGGTGGCATTGGCGGCAAAGGGGCAGGCCAGCTGCGCGCCTTTGTCGATGGTATGGCCCGCTGGCATGACGCCACGCTGGCCCCCAATTACAACCATATCGAACTGGCCGAGGCGATTCTGGAGGAATCCGGCTATACCGAGATGTGGCAGAATGACAAAACGCCAGAGGCCCCGGGGCGGCTGGAAAACCTGAAAGAACTGGTCAAGGCCTTGGAACAATTCGAAAACCTGCAAGGGTTTCTCGAACATGTCAGCCTGATCATGGAGAACGAGACCGAAGAGCAAGGCGCGAAGGTCAGCATCATGACCCTGCACGCGGCCAAGGGGCTCGAATTCCCCGCCGTCTTCCTGCCGGGGTGGGAAGATGGGCTGTTCCCCAGCCAGCGCAGCATGGACGAATCCGGCAAAAAGGGCCTGGAGGAGGAACGCCGCCTCGCCTATGTCGGCATCACCCGCGCCGAGGAATTGTGCACGATCTCCTTTGCCGCCAACCGCCGCGTTTATGGCCAGTGGCAAAGCCAGCTTCCCAGCCGCTTCATTGACGAATTGCCCGCCAATCATGTCGATATCCTCACGCCGCCCGGTCTTTATGGCGGCGGCTATGGTGCCGCAGCGCCTGCGCCGCGCATCGAGGAACGCGCAGCCAATGCCGATGTCTACAACTCCCCCGGATGGCGCAGGATGCAGGAGCGCAGTGCCACCCGCCCGATGAGCCAGCCGCGAGAGGCGAAAAACACCGTGATCGACCTGACCGCCGTGTCCTCTTTCACGCTGCGCGACCGGGTGTTCCACCAGAAATTCGGCTACGGCACGATCGAGGCGATCGAGGGCGACAAGCTCGATGTCAGTTTTGACAAGGCCGGGTCCAAAAAGGTGGTGGCAGGATTCGTGGTGGCCGCGGATGAGGCGCATGACCTGCCGTTCTAAGGGCTCGCCCGCGTTGGATCAGGTATTTTTGCCAAGATGAAATCAGGCGTTCAGCCTCTTTTTGCAACTTGCTCCAGCCCGAAGACCAGCAATCCGGCCAAAAGGCCCCAGAACGCTGCGCCAATCCCGAAGAAAGATACCGAGGACGCGGTGACCAACAGCGTCACCAATCCGGCAAAGCGTTGTTCTGCATGGGCAAAAGCCCCGCTCGCCGCGCCCAGCAATGGCCCGAGCAGTGCCAGCGCCACCAGCGCCGCAACAAGGGCCTGCGGCAATGCGCCGATCAGCGGGATGATCAGCGGGCCAATCAACCCCAATGTCAGCCAGAAAACGGCATAGGCAAGCCCGACTTTCCAGCGCTGCGCCCGGTCGGGATGCACATCATCCCCCAGACAGATCGCGGCCGTAATCGCCGCCATGCTGATCGTATGCGCGCCCGCGAGGGCAATCACGCCAGAGGCCGCACCGGTCCCGATCAATGCAGGCCGCACCGGCGGCGTGTAACCTGCGGCCCGCAGCACTGCGAATCCCGGCAGGTTCTGCGACGCCATCGTCACCAGATAAAGCGGCAGCCCCAACCCGATCAGAACCGAGGTCCGGAACTCCGGCCAGATCAGAACCATCCCGGGCAACTCCGGCACCAGATCCGGCATCGCAGCGGCCCCCATGCCAAAGGCCAATGTCACCCCGACCACAAGCGCGGCCAGAACCGCCAGCGCCGGATTATACAGCCGCACCAGCGCAAAAACGGCAATCATCGGTAGCACCATGAGGGGGAGGCTTTCGACCGAGGCCATCAAGGGCAAGCAAAA
>JBFHGI010000598.1:0-2027 GCA_041583175.1 Pseudorhodobacter sp.
CAAGCAAGACATCGTGTTTGCTGGCGGTGGCGAAGAGTTGGATTGGACGCTGTCGTGTCTCTTCGACGCGATGGGCGCGATGTCCAGCAAGTATAACGACACCCCCGAACTCGCGGCCCGCGCTTTTGATGCCACGCGTGACGGTTTCGTCATCGCAGGCGGCGGCGGCGTTGTCGTGCTGGAGGAATTGTCCCACGCGCTGGCCCGTGGCGCCAAGATTTACGCCGAAGTCACCGGCTATGGCGCCACATCCGATGGTGCCGACATGGTTGCACCGTCCGGCGAGGGTGGCGAGCGGTCGATGAAACTGGCGATGTCCACCCTGCCCGAAGGGCGCAAGGTTTCCTATATCAACGCGCATGGCACCTCGACCCCCGCAGGCGATGTGACCGAGGTGAAAGCCATTCGTCGCGTCTTTGGCGAGCATTCGGTGCCGCCGATTTCCTCGACGAAATCGCTGACCGGGCACAGCCTTGGCGCGACCGGTGTGCATGAGGCGATTTACAGCCTGCTGATGATGCAAGGTGGATTTATCACCGCTTCCGCCAACGTCACCCAGCTTGACCCGGAACTGAAACCCGAAGAAATCGCGACCGAATACCGCGAGGTGGAGCATGACAGCATTCTGTCCAACTCTTTCGGCTTCGGGGGCACCAATGCCACGCTGCTGATGTCCAAGTATAAAGGGTAAATCATGGCCGATCTGATGAAGGGCAAGCGGGGCCTTGTGATGGGCGTCGCGAATGAACGGTCCATCGCATGGGGCTGCGCGCGCGCGCTGGCGGCTGAGGGGGCAGAGCTTGCCTTCACTTATCAAGGTGAGGCTTTTGGCAAGCGGCTGGAGCCGCTGGCGGCCAGTGTCGGCTCTAACCTGATGGTCGATGTGGATGTGACGGATGACGCCTCACTCGATCTGGCGTTTCAGCGTATCAAGGACGAATGGGGCAGCATCGACTTTCTGGTCCATGCCATCGCCTATTCCGACAAGAACGAATTGACGGGCCGGATCAGTAACACCAGCCGCGCCAATTTCAAGAACTCGTTGGATATCAGCTGTTTCTCCTTCATCGACGTATCGCGCCGCGCAGCGGAACTGATGCCTGATGGTGGTTGCCTGATGACGATGACCTATGGCGGATCAAACCGCGTGACGCCGAACTACAACGTTATGGGCGTGGCCAAGGCGGCGCTGGAATCGGCGGTCCGCTATCTGGCGGCAGACCTTGGGCCGCAGAAAATCCGTGTGAACGCCATTTCACCCGGCCCGATGAAAACCCTTGCCGGGGCCGCCATTGGCGGTGCGCGCGCAACCTATCGCCACACCGAAAACAACGCGCCATTGCAAACCAATGCCTCGCTGGAATCGGTTGGTGGCACGGCGGTTTACCTTGCCTCTGATTACGGGATGCACACCACCGGCGAGATTGTCCGCGTCGATGGTGGCTATCACGTTCTTGGCATGCCCCGCGCTGAACATATCTCCTGATTGCACAAAGGGCGGGTTCCCCCGCCCTTTCACCGCCTATCCACGTGCAGGGTAAGCGCCGCCCTCAAAAAGATAGCCATAGATCGACGCCAGATAGGCCTGATATTCGGCATCATCCTCAAACTCATCATCCGTCAGCGCCTCATACTGCGCGCGGGTAAATGCCCCGGCGATGGCTTCGCGCAGTTCCGCCGCAAAGATCGCCTTGACCTCATCCGCCTCTGGCGCGTTCAGGTCCTCACGCAATGCCTCAAAATCCTGCGCGTTGACATTGGCATAGTTCTGCAACCGATCCTCAAGGATTTCGAATTTTTCAAACGTCATGGGAAAACCTCATCATTTCGGGTCGGGATACATGGTCAGCAAGGTCACGGCACCGTTACGCGCGACGGTATAAACCGCGATCAGTTTGCCGTCTTTCAGATTGGTCGTAACAGAGCCCGTCGGGTTGTTGCGTGAACCCGTCCGGGTTTTGCCTTCAACATATTTCTCATAGTCGGTCCCCAGAACATCTTTCAACGGCAGAGTCACCGTAAATCGC
>JBFHGI010000599.1:0-2008 GCA_041583175.1 Pseudorhodobacter sp.
AAATATCCCCGCCGGAGGCTTCCGCCATTTCAGGCCACCTTCTGCGGCGGCAATTGGCCACCATAGGTCTGCCGTAACATCTCCGGTGTAAAGACCTCGGCGACCGGACCCACTGCAACCAGCTTGCGGTTCAGCAGGAGCACGCGGTCAAACCACTCCGGCACAGTAGCCAGATCATGATGCACAGCAACAACCGCCGCCCCCTCGTCGCGCAGGGCCTGGAGCACGGTGACAATCGCAGCCTCGGTCCTGGCATCCACGCCCGCGAAAGGTTCGTCCAACAGATAAAGCTCTGCCCGCTGCGCCAGCGCCCTGGCCAGAAACACCCGCTGTTGCTGGCCGCCCGACAGGGCCCCGATCTGGCGCTTTGCGAAATCGGTCATCGCGACGCGCGCAAGACAATCCATCGCCCAGGCACGATCTGCCGCGCGCACCGGGCGCAACAGGCCCAATTGCCGCTGCATGCCCATCAGCACCACATCAATCACCCGGATCGGAAAATCCCAATCGACCGAGGCGCGTTGCGGCATATACGCCACCTTCTCGCGCATCTGATCGAGGCTTTGGCCGAAAAACAACGCGCGCCCGCTGCTTGCTGGCACAACTCCCAGCGCCGCCTTGAGCAAGGTGGATTTCCCCGCCCCGTTCGGCCCGACAATCGCCGTCATGGCCCCGCTCGGGATTTCTGCGCTTACATCCTCTACCGCTGTCACCGCGCCGTAACGCACCGACACCGCGTCAAAGGCCAAGGCCGGTTGCGTCATTACGCCCCCGCCGCCAGTTTGCCTGTCAATCCGCGCGCCGGGGCATCGCCCCCCAGGGCCCGCGCGATCAAAGTGATGTTATGGTCGATCATACCCGGATATGTGCCTTCATAGGTGCCATCCACACCCATCGCATCAGAATATAACTCTCCGCCAATAGCAACCGTATGCCCGCGTGCCGCAGCCCCTTCGACCAGCGCCCGCATGGCGCGGTCCGGGACCGAGCTTTCGACAAACACCGCCTTGATCTTGCGGGTTACCAGGACATCGACCAATTCGCCGATCCGCGCCAGACCTGCCTCGCTTTCGGTGGAAATCCCTTGCAGCCCTTCCACTTCCAACCCGTATGCCCGCCCGAAGTAGGAAAACGCATCATGGGCCGTGACCAGCATCCGCGCCTCTTCCGGCACGCTGGACAATGCCTTGCGCGCATAGGCATCAAGGGCCTCGATCTCGGCGCGGTAAACCGCTGCATTTTCTGCCATTTCTTCGGCACGCTCTGGCATGACGCGGATCAGCGCGGCTTCCACTGCCGTCACAGCCTCCAGCCACAGCATCGGGTCCATCCACACATGCGGGTCGTGATGGTCGGCATATCCGGCCCAGGCCAGCAATCGATCCGCCGGAATGGCCTCGGCAACCGCTTCGACCTCCACGCGGCGCGACAGGTCCGCCATGAAATCCACCAGCTGCGCCTCCAGCCGCAATCCGTGCCACAGCACCAGATCCGCCCGCACCATCGCGGCGATGTCAGAGCGGGTCTGGCGGTAGCTATGCGGGTCCACCCCCGGCCCCATGAGGCCGGTCACCCCTGCCCCGCTGATCCGGCGCGCGGCATCCGCAATCATCCCGGTGGTGGCGACAATGTTGACGGAGGAGGCGGCAAGGCCAAGCTTCGGCACAGCGAAAGCGGCTGGCAGAGTGGCGAGGAAGCTGCGGCGGCTGAGGATACTGTTTTTCATCATACGTGGACATATATTGCGAATGCTTCGCAATGTCAACGTATTTGCGAAGCATTCGCAACTTCTGCTTGGAAGCGCAAGCCAAGGCCTTCGGCTGCGCCATTGCGGGCCAAAACCTCGGGGTCAGCGGATGGTTTACAGACCCCCGTGCAGGGGCGAGCCCGATAGCCGGATCAGCTGCGCAGGCCGGTTTCCTGCAGCATGCCGCGGCGCTTGGCCTCATAATAGTAACCGCGCGAGTACCATTTTATTGCCGTATCCTGACTGCCATCCGACAAGAGC
>JBFHGI010000600.1:0-2003 GCA_041583175.1 Pseudorhodobacter sp.
CCCCCCCATGCCCAGGACAAACTGGTGCGCTGCTCTCGTGGGGTGATTTTCGATGCTGTCGTGGATTTCCGGCAAGGCTCTCCCAGCTTTGGCAAATGGCTGGGGGTGGAACTGAGCGCAGAGAACGGCAAACAACTGCTCGTGCCAAGAGGCTTCTTACATGGGTTCATCACCCGTACAGTCGATTGTGAGGTGCAGTATAAATGTACGGACGTTTATGCGCCGGATTGCGAGGGCGCCGTGCGCTGGGATGACCCTACGATCGGCATTGACTGGGGGCTGACTGCCCC
The DNA here is from genome assembly GCA_041583175.1 of Pseudorhodobacter sp. GTDB lineage: Bacteria > Pseudomonadota > Alphaproteobacteria > Rhodobacterales > Rhodobacteraceae > Pseudorhodobacter. The sequence goes on from JBFHGI010000600.1 coordinate 291, forward strand.
CCCGGTACTTTCTGACAAAGATCGGGTTGCCCCGTTGCTGGCCGAGGTCCAATCGCCGTTCGAATGGGTGCAGGCGTGAAGCTTCTTGTAACCGGCGGGGCGGGGTTCATCGGATCGGCTGTGGTGCGACAGGCGGTTGCGCGCGGGCATCAGGTGATCAACCTCGATGCGCTGACCTATGCCGCTTGTCTTGAAAATGTGGCCTCAGTTTCCGGCAGCAACCTTTACAGTTTCGAACAGGCCGACATCCGCGACCGCGCCGCGCTCGACCGTGTATTCGCCACCCATGCGCCCGATGCAGTCATGCATCTGGCCGCCGAAAGCCATGTTGACCGGTCCATAGACGGCCCGACCGATTTCGTGGAAACCAATGTCACAGGCACTTTCAACATGCTGGAAGCGGCGCGCGGCCATTGGACCACGCGAGGCAAGCCCAAAGATTTCCGTTTTCACCATATTTCGACGGATGAGGTGTTTGGCTCGCTCGGCCCGACTGGTTTCTTTACCGAAACCACACCCTACGCGCCCAATAGCCCCTATTCTGCCTCCAAAGCGGCCTCGGACCACTTGGTCCGCGCTTGGGGCGAAACCTACGGCCTGCCTGTTGTGCTGACGAATTGTTCAAACAACTACGGGCCCTTCCACTTTCCCGAAAAGCTGATCCCGGTCGTGATCCTGAACGCGCTGGCGGGCAAACCGATTCCGGTTTACGGCGCGGGCGAAAACATCCGCGACTGGCTCTTCGTCGAAGACCATGCCGATGCCCTGCTTACCGTGCTGGAAACTGGCGTGATTGGCCGCAGCTATAATATCGGCGGCGAAAATGAGGCGCGCAACATTGATCTGGTCCGCATGATCTGTGCCTTGCTGGATGAGCTGTCGCCTCAGGGCGCCCCACATGAGCGGCTGATCACCTTTGTGGCAGACCGCCCCGGCCACGACCTTCGCTATGCGATCGACCCGTCCCGCATCCGCGCCGAGCTTGGCTGGCGGCCTTCTGTCACCTTGGAACAAGGTTTGCGGCGCACGGTAGAATGGTATTTGGCAAATGAGGCTTGGTGGAAACCGTTGCAGGCGCGACAGGGCGTCGGGCAACGCTTGGGGGCCGGAAAGTGAAGTTGCTGGTGTTTGGTAAGACCGGCCAGGTCGCACGGGAATTGGCGGCGCGATGCCCTGCCGGCGTTACACTGGAATCCCTGTCGCGCGCCGAAGCCGACCTGACCGATCCCGCATCCTGCGCCGCCCTCATCATGGCAACCGATGCGTCGGCTGTCATAAACGCAACCGCCTATACGGCTGTGGACAAAGCCGAAACCGACGAGGCGACGGCGCTGTTGGTGAATGGCACAGCACCCAGCGAAATGGCCAAAGCTGCGGCGGCGCGGGATTTGCCGTTTTTACATGTTTCGACCGATTATGTCTTTGACGGAAGCGGGTCGGCCGCATTTCAGCCCGACCACTCTACGGCACCTCTAGGGGCCTACGGCCGGACCAAACTGGCAGGCGAAGCGGGTATTCGTGCCGCATGCGGGCGCCATGTAATCCTGCGCACCTCATGGGTTGTGTCAGCGCATGGGATCAACTTCGTGAAAACCATGTTGCGCCTTGGGGCGGAACGCAGCAGCTTGAACGTGGTCACCGACCAGATCGGCGGACCAACGCCTGCTGCGGATATCGCGCGGGCCCTGCATGTCATCGCTGCGGACATGGTAG
>JBFHGI010000601.1:0-2000 GCA_041583175.1 Pseudorhodobacter sp.
CATTCAACAGGCGTTTCAGGATCATCACGGGCTGCAATGCGGCTTTTGCACACCGGGTATGGTGATGTCCTCGGCAGCACTTCTGGCCGAAAACCCGACACCGACCGAGGCAGAGGTGCGCCACTACCTTGAAGGCAATATCTGCCGCTGCACCGGTTATCATAACATCGTCAAGGCGGTGATGGCAGCGTCCGGTCAAGCCGTTCCGGCTGAATAATAAAGCTATTCAACAGATTATGCGGCGTTTCGAACGCATTGCATTAAGGGAGGATGACATGCCGAAAGATGGCGGAATTGGCGACAGCACCAAGCGTCGCGAGGATATACGGTTCCTGACAGGCAAGGGCCGCTACACCGATGATATCAATCTGCGCGGGCAGGCCTATGCCTATTTCCTGCGCTCTGAAGTGGCGAATGGGCGGATCAACGGGATCGACGCCAACGCCGCGCTGGCGATGCCGGGTGTTCTGGCGGTGCTGACGGGTGAGGATTTCGCGGGCATGGGTGGCAACCCCGCGGGCTGGCTGATCAACTCGCGCAATGGCGAGCCGATGAAGGAACCCAAGCGCCCTGTGCTGGCCCATGGCAAAGTGCGCCATGTGGGTGATGCCTATGCCGTGGTGATTGCCGAAACCTACCAACAGGCCCGCGATGCCGCCGCAGCGGTAGAGGCGGATATTACCGAGCTTCCCGCCGTGGTCGATATGGCGCAGGCGCTGGCCGACAGCTCCAACCTTGTGCATGATGAGATCGGGACCAACCAGTGCTTTGACTGGGGCTGGATTGAAGATAACCGCGCCGCCGTGGAAGAAGCGTTCAAGAACGCGCCGCATGTCACCACACTGGAATTGACCAACAACCGCCTTGTGCCCAATGCGATGGAACCACGCGCAAGTCTGGCGGATTATGACGCTGGAACAGGGGATTACAAGCTTTACACCACCAGCCAGAACCCCCACCTGCATCGCCTGCTGATCGCGGCTTTCGTGATGGGGATGCCGGAAAACAAGCTGACCGTGATCGCGCCGGATGTGGGCGGGGGCTTTGGCTCCAAGATCTATCACTATGGCGAGGAAGCCGCGGTGCTGCATGCCGCCAAGGTGCTGAACCGCCCGGTGAAATGGGTGGCCGAACGCTCGGAAAGCTTTTTGTCCGATGCCCATGGCCGCGACCATGTGACCAAGATCGAACTGGCCACCACCAAGGACGGGCAATTTCTGGCGCTGCGGTCGGAAACCATGGCGAATGTGGGGGCCTATCTGTCGAACTTCTCGACCGCGACGCCGACGTTCCTGCACGGCACGCTGATGGCGGGGCCGTATAAGACGCCGCTGGTCTATGTGAACGTCAAGACCGTGTTCACCAATACCGCGCCGGTTGATGCCTATCGCGGCGCGGGGCGGCCCGAGGCGACCTTCAGCATTGAGCGTATCATCGACAAATGCGCGCGGGAGCTGGGGCTGGACCAAGCCGAGATTCGCCGCAAGAACCTGCTGACGCCCGATCAATTCCCCTACACAACGCCGGTTGGCCTTGTTTATGACACCGGGAATTATCAGGCCACCTTGGACAAGATGACCGAACTGGCCGATCTGGCGGGGTTTGAAGCGCGGCGCGCGGAAAGCGCCAAGCGCGGCAAGCTGCGCGGCCTTGGCCTGTCGACCTGGATCGAGGCTTGCGGCATTGCACCATCGAACCTTGTGGGTGTGCTGGGCGCGCGTGTCGGCCTGTTTGATGCCGCCACCGTGCGCGTCAACGCCACCGGCAATATCAGCGTGATGACGGGGGCGCATAGCCATGGGCAAGGGCATGAAACGGTGTTTGCGCAGATCGTGGCCGAACAGCTTGGCATCCCGGCGGAAAGCGTGGAAATCGTGCATGGTGATACCTCCAAGATCCCGTTTGGCATGGGGTCTTATGGGTCGCGCAGCCTTGCGGTGGCAGGCTCGGCCATGACCAAGGCTGTCGACAAGATTATCGCCAAGGGCAAGAAGATCGCC
>JBFHGI010000602.1:0-1989 GCA_041583175.1 Pseudorhodobacter sp.
GTCGTGCTGTCCACGCAACATGCTGATGCCAGCCAGACCAGCGCCGTGATCCGCGATATTGTGGAACCCTATATTCGCCAAGTCTTGCCTGATGGCTGGATCGACGACGCAACGGAATGGTGGATCAACCCGACCGGTACTTTCGTGATTGGCGGGCCGGATGGTGATGCGGGCCTGACGGGCCGCAAGATCATTGTGGATACCTATGGCGGGGCAGCCCCCCATGGCGGCGGTGCCTTCTCGGGCAAGGACCCAACCAAGGTCGACCGTTCGGCGGCCTACGCGGCGCGATACCTCGCGAAAAACGTGGTTGCTGCGGGTCTGGCAGAGCGCTGCACGATTCAAGTGTCTTATGCGATTGGTGTCGCCAAGCCGATGTCGATCTATGTTGATACGCATGGCACCGGCAAGGTGCCGGATGCAGAGCTGGAAAAGGCTGTCTGGGGCGCGATGGACTTGACCCCGCGCGGCATCCGCACGCATCTGCAACTGAACAAACCTATCTACCAACGTACCGCGGCCTATGGCCACTTTGGCCGTGCGCCGGACGGGGATGGCGGGTTCAGCTGGGAAAAGACCGACCTGATCGACGCGCTGAAAAAGCCGTTCTGATCAGGCAAATATCTAAGGAAGAGCCCTGCCTTGGCGGGGCTTTTTTGTTTTCCGCGTTTACCTGCATGTTTCAAGTACGGCTTTATCTTGCTTCCGGCAGGCCGCACCCCGCCGTCGCGCGCTGCAGGGGACAACGAGCCATTCAGGAAGATACATTCAAAATGTAGAATTTAGAATTGATCTAAATCAGGGTGTCCATTCTCCGCTTTCGCTAGAGTTGCAGGGCAAGATCAGCGATGGAGTATGAAAATGACGGTGAAGTTTATCTTGGCAACCGCCCTGACGCTAAACTGCGCGGGCATGGCCGGGGCGAATGACCTACGCGAAGCAGCCTTGGAAACATTCAAGCCTCTGCCCTCAACGGTGCCGGCGGTTAGAAACAACCCGATTACTGCCGCGAAGGTTGAATTGGGAAAAGCACTGTTTTTCGATCCGCGCATGTCTGCTTCCGGCGTGTTTTCCTGCAACTCTTGCCATAACCTCGCAACGGGCGGGGACGACAATCTGGAAACATCGATTGGCCACGGTTGGCAGAAAGGCCCCAGAAACGCGCCAACGGCTTTAAACTCTGTGTTCAACGAGGCGCAGTTCTGGGATGGGCGCGCAGCCGATCTGGCAGAACAGGCCAAGGGGCCGGTTCAGGCGGGGGTGGAAATGGCGAACACGCCAGAAAATGTCGTCGCGACATTGAACTCCATGCCGCAATATGTGTCCTGGTTCGGCACCGCTTTCGAGGGCGAGGAAAACCCGGTTTCCTTCGACAATTTCGCCAAGGCGATCGAGGCATTCGAGGCGACATTGATCACCCCGGCGCCGTTTGATGCCTGGCTGAACGGGGACGATGCCGCGATGACCGAGCTGCAATTGGCGGGCCTGTCCGAGTTTATGGAGCTTGGCTGTTCCTCCTGCCATTCGGGCATCAACGTTGGCGGGCATGGCTATTACCCCTTTGGTTTGATCGAGAAGCCCGGTGCGGATGTGCTGCCCGAAGGCGATAAGGGCCGGTTTGCTGTAACCGAAACCGTGGATGACGAATATGTTTTCCGCGCCTCGCCGCTGCGCAATATCGCGCTGACGGCACCTTATTTCCATTCGGGAAAGGTCTGGGACCTGAAAGTCGCGGTTGAGATCATGGCGGAAAGCCAATTGGGCGAAGAAATCAGCGATGAGTCGGCGACCAAGCTCGTGGCGTTTCTGGACAGCTTGACGGGTGACATGCCGGTCGTGACCTATCCAATCCTGCCAGCGGAAACAGCCGCCACCCCGCGCCCCTCTGGGGAGGTTCTGCCTGACTGAGACAGGCTGTGCCCGATACATCCAAGCGTAAGGGGCGTGAGTCACGCCCTTTGCTCTATAAAGAGCGCTGTATCGGACAAA
>JBFHGI010000603.1:0-1988 GCA_041583175.1 Pseudorhodobacter sp.
GACCATTACGGCGCGCCCCTGCGCGAAGGGCTGATGCTGGTCCATAACACGCTGGTCGGCCTTGGCATCCGTGACAAGACCAGGATCATCGTGTCCGGCAAGCTGATCTCGGCCTTTGATATCTGCCGCATGTTCGCGCTGGGGGCCGATGCCTGCAATATGGCGCGCGGCTTCATGTTTGCCATCGGCTGTATTCAGGCGCAGGCCTGCCATTCCGGCAAATGCCCCACGGGCGTCACCACGCAAGATCCCGGCCGCTATCGCGCGCTGGTGGTGGATGACAAATACAAACGTGTTGCCAATTTTCACGCCAACACGATGCACACATTGAAAGAAGCGATCGAGGCGAGCGGCTTACAGCACCCCAATGACCTGACCCCGCATCACCTGATGATCCGCGTCAACAGCCGCGAGGTACGCTCTGCCGCCAGCCAATATCTCTGGCTCGATCAAGGCGCGCTCATGGGCGGTGATGTCAGCCACCCCGCCTTTGCCAAATATTGGGACCACGCCACCGCCGACAGCTTTGCCTTCGCGATGTAGACACAAGTGAGCGGGCACATGCCCCCGCCAACATGGATAAACCATTGGAAATGGTGGGTGATAAGGGATTTGAACCCCTGACATCTTCGATGTGAACGAAGCGCTCTACCACTGAGCTAATCACCCGTTGGCGCGCGGTTTAATCGTCTTCGCCGTCCTCTGCAAGACTCTCTTTTGTCTCTGTCTTGGCACTGCCGCCACCGCTGCCGCCACCGCGCCGGAGCTTCAGGATCAACACCTCGGCCTTGCCCTCTTCGCGCTGCTTGTTCACCTTGACCTTGCCAAGCGGCGGCAGGTTCAGCTCTTCCCCCGCTGAAAGCGCATCGCCCAGCACGCCCAGAGCGGCCTCGAGGATCAGTTTGACATCTTTCTTTTTCGCGCCCGAGGCTTTGACAACACGCTCCACCAGCTCCTGCTTTTTCAGCATATGCGGGTCGTCGCTGCTGGCCGCGGCGATCACAGCCGGGTTATCCCCTGCGGTGCCCACCACCGACATTTTCGGTACCACCACGGCTGCGGGCTTGATAGCCGGAGCCGGAATCCCGCGCGGCGGGGCCGCTTTGGTCACGGTCTTCGCTGCCGGTTTCGCAGCAGTTTTCGCTGCTGGCGTTGCGTCGGATTTCGAAGTGTCGCTGCTACTCTTGGATGTCGCCATGATGGCACCTGCCCCTTTGTTCTTTATATGGAAACAATTTAGGTGAGTTTTCAGCGCTTGGGAACAGGGCAAATCCATATCAGCGGCGCGATATAAAAGGAATTTGACGGAAATCGCATTCGCAGGCACCATTGTCTGATTATCAAACAAAGGAGAATTGGATGCGCAGAATACTTTTGGGCGGAACCGCAGCCTTTGCCCTGTCTATCGGGGCGGCACAGGCTGGCGGCATGGCAGAACCGGTGATGGAGCCCGCAGTGGTGGAGGCTGCGACCTCCTCCTCCTCCGGCGGATTGATTGTGCCGCTGCTCCTGTTGCTGATCATTGCGGCAGCGGCTTCTGGCGGAAGCGGTGCCGCCGCGGGCGGCGCGGCCAGCGGGGGCGGTGTGATTGCTGGCGCCGTCTCGGATCGCAGGGTGAAAACCGATCTCACTTGGGTCGGCCTGACCCCTGATGCCATCCCGGTCTATCGCTATCGTTACATCGGCCTCTCGACGCGGTTCGAAGGCGTCATGGCCCAGGATGTGCTGGCGCGCCGCCCCGATGCGGTGGTGCTGAACGCGCGGGGGCCGATGGCCGTAGATTACGCCAAGCTTGGGCAAAGCCTGCGCGTTTTGCATTAGACAGCCCGACAAAGCGAAAGGCGCGCCCCGCAGGACGCGCCTTTCCCAGAATTCAACGCCTCAATGTGCCGTCTGCTGGATGGCACTATCCGCCTTGGCCTGACGCGCAGCCGCGGCAGCTTCTTCCGCTGCCTCATCCCATTCGACAGGCTCGGGCTTGCGCACCA